>NZ_DBHKZA010000027.1:31041-72899 GCF_057314935.1 Achromobacter sp. | reverse complement strand
AGGCAACCTCAGTCACCACGCCGACGAAGCTACTCCTCAGATCCCGCAGCCGGACTCACTTCCCCCAGATACCGGCAATCCAGTTCCAGACTCAACTCGTCCATCCCCAGGATATCGATTTCCACGGCAGTCCCGCGCTCCAACTCGGGCATTCCGCCCACCCGGGTCACCAGCGGCGCATTCGCGAACCGCACCAGGTCGTCGCGCAACACGTGCGCCACCGTGCGGGTCACGCCGTGTTGCTTCAGCCAGCGCAGGCACCAGTAGCGCTCCATCGCGCTCTGGAACTCCGCCCACGCCGCGTACTGCGCGTCGAACGCGCCGATGATCGCGAAGAGGTCCGCGTCGCGCGGCTTGAACGGGGCCACCAGGCGGGCCGACACGCCGTGCTCCACGGCGGCGATCAGTTGCCATTGGTTGACCAGGTCGACATAGCGGCGCAGCGGCGACGTGCTCCAGGCGTATTGCGGCACGCCGATAGCCTCGTGCGGCAGCGCCTGCGTGCTCATGCGCACGCGGCCCGCCTGTTGCGAACGGTAGATGCCCGGCACGCCGTGCTGGTGCAGCAAGCCGCCCCACTGGTTGTTGGCCAGGATCATGTATTCGGCCACCATCCGGTCCAGCGGCGCGTTGCGCTGGCGGGGCACCAGGCGCACGGGCGTGTCCGGGTCGTCCGGGTTGCCGTCCAGATAGAAGCTGTATTCCACCCGCGAATTGTTCTCGGGCTTGCCGCGCACCTTCTCGCGTTGCGCGGACAGCGCCTGGGCCAGTTTCCACAGGGGGCGCAGCCAGTGGCCGTACGGCATGTCCGCCGTCGGATCGGCCAGGCTGGCCTCCGTGACCTGCGCATCCAGCATGTTGTGGCGCAGGTTCTCGCGCACCACCACGCGCTCAAGGCGCGTTTCGGATTCGAAGATCTCGCCCGTCTCCGGGTCGGCCACGACATACAGCGACAGCACCGGCACTTCGCGGCCGGCATCCAGCGAGAACGCCTTGATGACGTTGTCCGGCTGCATCGGGATCTTGTCGCCCGGCATGTAGACCGTGGACAGGCGGGCGCGGGCCAGCTTGTCGAACTCGCTGTCGCGGGTCACGGTCAGGCCGGGGGCGGCCACGTGCACGCCCACGCGCAGGCGCCCGTCGGGCAGCTCCGTGACGGACAGCGCGTCATCGATTTCGGTGGTGGTGACATCGTCCACCGAATAGATCTCGGCGTCCGACAGCGGCAGTTCGCGGTCGACGGGCGGCAGTTCCAGGTCGGGGAAAGCCAGCCCGCGCGGGAAGTTCACCGCCAGGAAGCGGCGCTTGTGCAAGGCCAGCGCGTGCGGCCAGGCGCCCAGCTCGAGCAGCAGGCGGTCCGGCGTCTTGCCCAGCTTCGCGCAGGCCGCGTCCAGGGCCTTCCATTGCTGCGTGTTCTTGTCCGGGCGGATCAGCAGGGACTCGGCGGCCTGGGCGATGGGTTCGGGCAGGCGCCCGGCGGCCATCTCGTCCACCCATTCCTGCTGCTGCTCGGCCTGGCGCTGCTTCTTGTCCAGCGCGGCCAGGGCGGCGGCCAGGATATCGGGCGGGGCAGGGCGGTAGCGGCCCTTGCCGCGGCGATGGAAGTACGCCGGCGCGCCATGCAGGCGCATCAGCAAAGCGGCTTGCTCCACGGGCGTGGGGGCGTGGCCGAAGTAGTCGGCGGCCAGGGCGGGCGTGTCGAATTCTTCCTGAGGCGCGCATTCCCACAGGAATTGCAGGTCCAGGGCCTCGGCGGCCGCGGCCGCCTGGCTCATCAGCGCCGCCGGCTCGGGCGACGCGAAATTGAACAGGGTGTTGGCGCGCTTGATCTTGCTGCGCTTGCCCGACTCCGACTCCACCTGCAGGCTGGCGTCGGTCTCGGACAGGATATTGCCGGCCTTGAAGCTGCCGTCGTCTTCGTAAAACACATACATGGTGGGGATCGTCCTGGGCGGCGCGCACGCGCCGCCTTGCGCAGCTATATAGAGTGTTGAGGTCTGGTACTGATTATTGGGGGCGAACCTGTCTGGCGCCAAGGGCAAATTCAAGCACCTCGGGCATCCATTGCGCGAAATCGGATAAACCGTGGTCGCTACCCTGCACGATACGCTGGCGGCAACCCGCGTAGCGATCGCGCATTTCATGCCAATCCAGCACCTCGTCGCCGGTCGCCGCCACCAGGAAGTACCGGTCAGGCTGCGTGATGCGAGGGGCATGGATGGCCGCCAGTTCGTCCACATATTCGGGCAAGAAGACGAACGGCGCGTCGGAATGATACATGTGGTGTTCGCCGACCTGGGTGGCCAGGTCGCGCGCGGCCTCCACGGCCGGGTTCAGCAGGACCGCCTTGCAGCCCAGTTGCTCGGCCAGCCACGTGGCGTAGAACCCGCCCAGCGAAGAGCCGATCACGGTCAGGGCGCGGGGGCTGTCGGCGCCTTCCAGCTGGCGCCGGGCGATGCCCATGGCCAGGTCGATCGCTTCCCGGGGGCTGGCGGGCAACTGCGGGCAGGCCCAATCGGCGGCCAGCCCAAGCTGGGCCATGGCGTCGGCCATCATCCGGGCCTTCATCGAGGTGGGCGAGGAGCGAAATCCGTGCAGGTAGAGAATCATTTCGTGCTCGTCCGGTAGCGGTCCGCCGTTCAGCCGCGTGCCTGCAAGGCGTCCAGCAGCTTGCCGTGGATGCCGCCAAAGCCGCCATTGCTCATGACCAGCACCTGGTCGCCCGGGCGGGCGGCGGCGGTCACGGCCGCAACGAGCGCGCCGATGTCATCGTAACTGGAAGCCCGGTCGCCCAGGGGCGCCAGGACGTCGGCCGGGTTCCAGCCCAGCGCATGCTTGCCGCTGTGCGCGCCGAAGCAGAACACCAGGTCGGCGTCGGCCAGCGCCTCGGGCAGGCGGGCGGCCATCGTGCCCAGCTTCATGGTGTTGGATCGGGGTTCAAGCACCGCCAGGATGCGCGCCGATCCGACCTGGCGGCGCAGCCCTTCCAGGGTAGTGGCGATGGCGGTGGGGTGGTGGGCGAAATCGTCGTAGACCTTCACGCCATTGACGGTGCCGCGCAGCTCCATGCGCCGCTTGACCCCGGCAAAGCGGGTCAGGGCGTCGATGCCCTGTTCAGCGGGCACGCCGACATGCTCGGCCGCGGCCAGCGCCGCCAGCGCGTTCATGCGGTTGTGCTCGCCCGTCAGGTTCCAGCGCACGGTGCCGGCCGCCACGCCGTTGCGCAGCACGCCGAACGCGCCCTCGGCATCGGGCGGGGTGGCCTGCCAGGCGCCATCGGCGCCGAACGTGACGGTTTCCGACCAGCATCCGCGGGCAATCACGCGGTCAAGCGCGTCGGAATGGGCCGGACGCACGATGCGGCCGGAGCCGGGAATGGTGCGCACCAAGTGGTGGAATTGGGTCTCGATCGCCGCCAGATCGGGGAAGATGTCGGCGTGGTCGTATTCCAGGTTGTTCAGGATGGCGGTGCGCGGGCGGTAATGGACAAACTTGGAGCGCTTGTCGAAGAACGCCGTGTCGTATTCGTCCGCCTCGATCACGAAGGGGCGGCGCGCCGGGTCGTAGCGGGCCGACACGTGCAGGTCCTGCGCCACGCCGCCGATCAGGAAGTTGGGCGCCAGGCCGGTGGCTTCCAGCATCCACGCCAGCATCGAGCTGGTGGTGGTCTTGCCATGGGTGCCCGCCACCGCCAGCACGTGCTGGCCGGGCAGGACGTTGTCGCCCAGCCATTGCGGACCGGACACGTAACGCGCGCCCGACTCCAGGATGGCTTCCATCAGCGGGTTGCCGCGGCTGACCACGTTGCCGATCACGTACAGGTCTGGCTTGAGCGCCATCTGCTCGACGCCGAAGCCTTCGATCAGTTCGATCCCCTGTTCGGACAGCTGCGTGCTCATGGGCGGGTACACGCCCGCGTCGCAACCAGTGACCTTGTGTCCGGCGGCCCGCGCGATCAGCGCCAGGCCACCCATGAACGTACCGCAGATGCCAAGAATGTGCAGGTGCATTGAAAACTCTCCTGTCCTGCATTGTATATATAGCGGACCCGCGTTCCCTGCGCGTGGGTTTGCCCCGAGAGCGGCGGTTTTCGTCTCTGGCCCGCCCGACGACAAAAAACAGCGGCAGCGGTTATGATCGCGCCATGAATCGACGCCTACTTCTTTCCGCCGGCGTGGCGGTTGCCGCCACGGTTGCGGGCGGCTTGACCTTGCTGGGCCGCAAGTCCCAGAACCCCGCAGCGCCGGCCGAGGCGGGCGATCCCGTGGCCGGACTGATGCAATTGCAGATGCCTGACCTGAACGGCGCGACGCAGTCGCTGGCCGGCTGGAAGGGGCAGCCGATCGTGGTCAACTTCTGGGCAACCTGGTGCGCGCCTTGCGTCAGGGAAATGCCGGAACTCGACGCCTTGCAGAAAAAATACCCGCACGTCCGTTTTGTCGGCATCGGTGTCGATTCGGCGGCGAATATGCAAAAATTTGTCGAGAAAGTGCAAGTTTCCTACCCGCTGTGGGTGATCGGCGCCGGGGCGATCGATACCCTGCGCAAGCTCGGAAACCCCAGTGGCGGGCTGCCTTTTACCATCGTGTTCAACGCCGATGGCGGAATTAACCGGAAGATATTGGGTGAAATTCAGCCGGATGACCTTAGCCAAACCCTTTCTGGTTTGAAGGCGTAAGTCTGTTGGACAAATAGTAGGAATTGGCGTAAAAAGCTGGTTTATCGGCTGTTTTGCCAACAATTGGCAATCCACTCATTGGCAAGCGCATGGCGCAAAACATACTGGTATTGCATGGCCCGAACCTGAACCTGCTTGGCACCCGGGAACCTCATATCTACGGCAGTCTGACCCTGCCCCAGATCAATGAGCGCCTGGAACTGCTTGCAGGCGAATTGGGCGCCAAGCTGACTGCTTGGCAAGGCAATCACGAAGGTGCGCTGGTTGACCGCATTCAGGCGGCCCGGCAAGACGGCACGGACTTCATCATCATCAACGCGGCGGCATATACGCACACCAGCGTCGCAATTCGCGATGCGCTGGCTGGGGTCGCGATCCCATTTATTGAAGTACATTTGTCCAATCTGTATAAGCGAGAGCCCTTCAGGCATCACTCTTATCTGTCCGATTTGGCGATAGGCCTTATCAGCGGCCTCGGCGCGGACGGCTACGAGGCGGCTCTGCGTTACGCAGTGCGGCACTGATCTCGCACCAACTCACAGCTTTTACATCTTATACGGCGCGGACCCCACGCTGGGACGTCGTCGACACTATCTCGGGAAGCAGCTTCTATGGACCTTCGAAAACTCAAAACCCTGATCGACCTGGTGGCTGAATCGGGTATCGCCGAGCTGGAAATCACCGAAGGCGAAGGCAAGGTACGCATCGTCAAGTTCTCGCAGACCTTGCAGCCGGTGGCTTACCACCAGCCCGAAGCCGGCGCGCACGCCGCACCGGTGGCTCCGGCCGCGGCACCTGCCGCCCCGGCCGCCGAAGCCGCCCCGGTCATCCAGGGCCATGTCGTGAAGGCGCCGATGGTCGGCACGTTCTACCGTTCGCCGAACCCGGGCGCCGCCCCGTTCATCGACGTGGGCGCCACCGTCAAGGAAGGCGATCCGCTGTGCATCATTGAAGCCATGAAGCTGCTCAATGAAATCGAAGCCGACAAGTCCGGCGTCATCAAAGAAATCCTGGTCGAAAACGGTGAGCCCGTCGAGTACGGTCAACCCCTGTTCGTCATTGGCTGATAGCTGAAAATGTTCGAAAAAATCCTGATCGCCAATCGGGGCGAAATCGCCCTGCGCATTCAGCGCGCTTGCCGTGAGCTGGGCATCAAAACCGTGGTCGTGCACTCCGAGGCTGACCGCGAAGCCAAGTACGTGCGCCTGGCCGATGAATCCGTGTGCATCGGGCCCGCGCCGTCGCGTGACAGCTACCTGAACATGCCGGCCATCATTTCGGCGGCCGAAGTTACGGATTCCGAGGCAATCCACCCGGGTTACGGGTTCTTGTCCGAAAATGCCGACTTCGCCGATCGCGTCGAAAAGAGTGGCTTCGTCTTCATCGGTCCGCGTCCCGACACCATTCGCCTGATGGGCGACAAGGTCAGCGCCAAGCGCGCCATGATCGAAGCGGGCGTGCCGGTGGTGCCGGGTTCCGAGGGCGCGTTGCCCGAAGATCCGCAGGAAATCATCCGCATTGCGCGCGAAGTCGGTTATCCGGTCATCATCAAGGCAGCAGGCGGCGGCGGTGGCCGCGGCATGCGCGTGGTGTACACCGAGGCCGCGCTGTTGAACGCCGTCACCATGACGCGTTCGGAAGCGGGCGCCGCGTTCAACAACCCGGAAGTCTATATGGAGAAGTTCCTCGAGAACCCTCGCCATGTGGAAATCCAGGTGCTGGCCGATGGCGGGCGCAACGCCGTCTGGCTGGGCGAGCGCGACTGCTCCATGCAGCGCCGCCACCAGAAAGTCATCGAAGAAGCGCCGGCCCCGGGCATCCCGCGCCGCGCGATCGAGCGTATTGGCGACCGTTGCGCCGACGCTTGCCGCAAGATGGGCTATCGCGGCGCCGGCACGTTCGAATTCCTGTTCGAGAACGGCGAGTTCTATTTCATTGAAATGAACACCCGCATCCAGGTCGAACACCCGGTCACCGAACTGATCACCGGCATCGACCTCGTGCAGCAGCAGATCCTGGTCGCCGCAGGCGAGAAGTTCACGCTGCGCCAGCGCGACGTGCAGTTCAAGGGCCACGCGATCGAATGCCGCATCAACGCGGAAGATCCTTTCCGCTTCGTGCCCAGCCCCGGCCGCATCACGAACTGGCACACGCCGGGCGGTCCGGGCGTGCGTATCGATTCGCATGCCTACAACGGCTACTTCGTGCCGCCGAACTACGATTCGATGATCGCCAAGGTCATCACGTACGGCGACACGCGGGACCAGGCGCTGGCCCGTATGCGCATCGCGCTGTCGGAAATGGTGGTGGAAGGCATTTCGACCAACATCCCGCTGCATCGCGAACTGCTGCAGGACGCCCGCTTCATCGAAGGCGGCACCAGCATCCACTATCTGGAAAACAAGTTGGCTCAGCGTCCCTGACCGACCACTAGGGGCCTCACGGCCCCTTTTTGCCTTTGGGCCTACCCCAGGCAACCCCAGCAGGGGCTTTTTTAATTGTTTACGGTCATCGGGCCGCGGCATCAGCCGCGGCCCGATGACCAGATGGAAGAATAATCATGCGTGAACTCGTGCTCCATTGCCTAGAGGCGCAGGCCGAAGCCTTGTCGGATGCGCTGCTGGAAGCGGGCGTGCTGTCCGTCTCCGTGGAAGACGCCGACTTCGGCACGGACGACGAACGTCCCCTGTTCGGCGAGCCCGGCACCGAGCCCGACGTGCAGGCCTGGGACCGCAACCGCGTCGTCGCCTTGCTGCCCGACGGAGCCGATCCCGCGCAGATCATGGAAGAGGCCGCCGCGGCGGGCGAACTGGATCCGGCGCTGTTCGCCGGCTGGAGCCTGCGCGACGTTCCCGATGCCGACTGGGTGCGCCTGACGCAATCGCAATTCGGCCCCATCCACATCGCCGAACGCCTCTGGATCGTGCCGAGCTGGCACCGCGACAGCCCTGAGGTGCCCGGCTTCGATCCGGCCGCCACGGGCGACGGCGCGATCCATATCGAACTGGATCCCGGCCTGGCCTTCGGCACGGGCAGCCACCCCACGACGCACCTGTGCCTGGCATGGCTGGAAGCCGAGCTGCCGGCCGGCGCCACCTTGCTGGATTACGGTTGCGGCTCGGGCATTCTGGCGATTGCCGCGCGCAAACTGGGCGCGGGCCCGACGCTGGCGGTGGACATCGATGCGCAGGCCGTGCAAAGCACCGCCTACAACGCCGAGGTCAACGGCGTCGAACTGCAGGCGATGTTGCCGGACGCGCTGGCCGACGGCACCTTCCAGGTCGTCGTCGCCAACATCTTGTCCAATCCGCTGAAGGTGCTGGCACCGATGCTGGCCGGCCGCGTTGCCGCGGGCGGCCATCTGGTGCTGTCTGGCGTGCTGGAACGTCAGGCCGAAGAAGTGGCCGCCGCCTATGCGCCCTGGATCGCCATGTCGGTCTGGCGCGCGCGCGACGGCTGGGTGTGCCTGCACGGCCAGAAGGCCTGAGCGCCGTTCGGCAGGATCGCGACACATGGCTCTGACCACCCGCTGCCCCCAGTGCGGCACCTCGTTCAAGGTGGTGCCTGACCAGCTCCGGGTCCGCAATGGCCTGGTGCGCTGCGGCGCATGCTCGACGGTCTTCGATGGCCGGGCCTGCCTGCTGCCGGAGACCGGCGCGCCGGCGACGCCGCCGGCCGTTCCGACCATGCCCCCGGTGGTGCCTCCCGCTGCGGCGGCGGCCGCGCCGGTGCTGGCGACGCCGCCCGTCGCGCCCACTGAGCCCGTCGTCGCCCCGGCGCCGCCGCGCCCTGTTCCGGCGTCACCGCCGCCTGTGGAGCCGCCACCGCCGCTGTCGCGCCCGTCCGCGGAGCCGCCTCGCCAGATCGCCCCGTGGGAAGACGAGCCCATTGCGGCTCCGCCGGCGCCTCGTCCACCGTTCGGGCCTGCGCCGATTCCTGCTTCCCCGCCGGCCGTCGCGCCCGCTACGCCTGCCGCACCCGCCGTGCCGCCGGCCGTGTTGCGCGGACGCGAAGCCATCCGTCAACGCGTCGAGCCCGAAGCGGATCTACCCGAGGAGGATGCCGACGACGAAGGCGGGGACGACAGCGATCTGCGTGACAGTGCCCGCCACGCCGCCTTCGCCCGCCCGCCGCTGCGCGAGCCCGCGCCGCGCGGAGAGCCGCCCTTGCGCAGCGAACCCATCATCGCGTCGCGCGCCACGGAGCCGGTCATCGATTGGGACGCCCGCCGACGCGGCGCCGCGCCAGCCGAACCGACCTTCGCCGCCCGCGACGACGAAGACGATCACGACCTTGAAGACGATCGCCCTGACGACCTCTCCGACGACCGCTGGGGCGACCATCGCGACGAACACGGCGGCGCCCCTCCACGCCATCACCGCATCCGCGACGATGGCGATGACGACGACGAGTCCGAAGACGACGACGCACGCGAGCCGGTCCTGGGCGAAACCCGCACCCGCTACTCAAGCGCCACCGATGTGGGCCGCGCGCCGCCCGAGTTCCTGGACCAGGACCGCCAGGAACGTCGCGGCCTCATGCGCAAAGTGTGGGGCTACGCCTGCCTGCTGGGCTTGATCGCGCTGGGCCTGCAACTGGTGTATGCCTACCGCACCGACATCGCCAATTCCGTGCCGGTCCTGCGGCCGGTGCTCGAGGTCGCCTGCAAGCCGCTGGGCTGCACGGTCGGTTACGCCCGGCGCCTTGAGCGCATCGCGATTTCCTCGTCGTCGCTGCAGCCACCGCCCGGCGCCGCGGCGATCGACGATGGCCGCAGCCGCCTGGTACTGAACCTGGTGCTGCGCAACCGCTACGACAAGCCGCAACATTGGCCCGCCTTGGTGCTGGACCTGACCGACCTGTCGGACACGGTGGTGGTGCGCAAAGTGCTGATGCCCGAAAACTACCTGACGCCTGAACAGTTGAGCGGTCCGTTCGGCCCGGCTGGCGAGCTCAAGATTTCCGTGCCCATTGAAGTGACCGGTGTCCAGGTCAATGGCTACCAACTCGATAAATTCTTTCCTTAAAGGATGACCATCATGGCAACCCCCGTACTGGTTTGCGGCTCGATGGCGTTCGACACGATTGCCGTGTTTGAAGGCCGTTTCAAAGAGCACATTCTTGCTGATCGCATCCAATCGCTCAGCGTGTCCTTCCTGGTGCCCAGCATGCGCAAGGAATACGGCGGCTGCTCCGGCAACATCGCCTACAACATGAACCTGCTGGGCGGCAATCCCGTGCCGGTGGCGACGGTGGGCGAAGACGCCGGTGAATACATGGAACGCCTGGCGGGCCTGGGCATCGACACCCGCCGCGTCAAGGTCATCCCCGATACCTTCACGGCGCAGTGCTTCATCACGACCGACCTGGACGACAACCAGATCACCGCCTTCCACCCGGGCGCCATGTCGTTCGCCGCGGACAACGATTTGAGCGACGCCGACGCGGCCTGGGCCATCGTGGCGCCGGATGCCAAGGAAGGCATGTTCGCGCATGCCGAACGCCTGCACCGCCGCGGCATTCCGTTCATCTTCGATCTGGGCCAGGCCATGCCCTTGTTCGACGGCGCCGACCTGGAGCGCATGCTCAAGCTGGCGCAGGCGTTGACCGTCAACGATTACGAAGCGGGCATCGTCGAACAGCGCACCGGCCGCAGCGTGGCCGACATCGCCTCCACGCTTCAAGCCGTGGTGGTGACGCGCGGCGCCGAAGGCGCGACGTTGTACACCGATGGCAAGACCATCCAGATCGGACCGGTGCGCGCCTCGCAGGTCGTGGACCCGACGGGTTGCGGCGACGCCCAGCGCGGCGGCCTGCTCTATGGCCTGACCAGCGGCTGGAGCTGGGAAGACAGCTGCCGCCTGGGCAACGTCATGGGCGCCATCAAGATCGCATCGCGCGGCCCGCAAAACCACGCGCCGTCGCGCGCGGACATCGACGCCGTGCTGCACGCGACCTACGGCATCCATCTGCCGGCTTGAATCCCTGCGCTCGCCGGGAACCGCAAGGCGGGAATGCGGTCGAACTCATCGCGTTTTTGAAGGTCGGCGGCCTGGCGGCTGCCGCATTCAGATGCTGTTTTCCGCTTTTGGCTGTGAGTTTCAGTGTGTTGCAGCCGCGAGTGCCGCTTCTTCCCGGCGGAGTATGATCAAGCATCGTCGGCAGTGCCCGATCGAGGAGTCCAAATGAACCAAAGCAAATCTCTTTCCCTGGTGACGCCGCGTACTGGCCGGTGGTTGGCCATCGCAGCCGTCGTGACGTCGATGGCTGTCCTGGGTGGCTGCGCCAATCGCAGCGCGTCCAGCGGCGTCTATAGCTATGACCAAGCCCAGCGTGAGCAGATCGTCCGTACCGGCACGGTCACGGGCGTTCGCCCGATCGTGATCCAGAACGACAAATCCAGCGGTGTCGGCATGTTGGCCGGCGGCGCACTGGGCGGCGTGGCGGGTAACGCGATCGGGGGCGGCACGGGCCGCACCATCGCCACCGTCGGCGGCGCCATCCTGGGCGCACTGGCGGGCAACGCCGTGGAGAACCAGGTCGGCAAGAATTCCGGCTATGAAATCACCGTACGCCTGGATAACGGCGAAACCCGTGTGGTCGCCCAGGAAGCCGACGTGCCGGTCAGCGTGGGCCAACGCGTCCAGGTGATCAGCGGTTCGGGCCCGACTCGCGTCACGCCGATGTGATCGTCGGCAAGGCCGTAGAAAAGCCCGCGCAAGCGGGCTTTTTTTTCGCATGTATCCAGCGGGGCGGGGGCCCGTTTCCGGCCGCAGGTTTTCTGCCCGAAAATCCGCCCACGGAAATTGGGGCCGAGGCGAACAGAAGCCGGGATACCGGCAGAATCTGTCGTTCTGCCGCAACGCAGCACCCGGTATTTACCCGCAGGCGTTACGTTTGCCAGCCTTTTCTCGCGATTTACCCCAAAAGTTTCATGGCGATTCAACGGCCAAAGTGCAATGATTGCGCCTGCGATCGGCATCGCGATTCGATTTTGATGTAACCAAGTGCATCCTGATGCCGGTCTGGATCGCTGGAACCGTCAGTTGAGCTTCAGCATTTTTCTGTATTCTCGTCTACCTGAATCCCAGGGGATGGGGATGTTTTGCCGACGAGGCAACCTGCACTATCTATGCATACCGAGCAAGAACTCCACACCAAGATCGGCGAGATCGTCGAGTCGATCGTCATGAAGAAAGTCACCCCCGATACGCAGTTGATTGCCACTGGCCTGGTTGATTCCCTGGCTGCGGTGGACATCACGCTGGCCGTCGAGTCCGAGTACGGTTGCAGCATCCCGGCTCCCGAGATCGCCGAGCACCTCCAGTCGGTCCGTACGCTTGCCGGCTATGTCGCTGCCCATACTTCGTAATTCGCAGTTGTGGTCCCATGTCGCGGCCGCCGCGACCGCCGTGGCACTGGCGTTCGGGGCGTACTGCGGCGCGGATGACTTGCTCAGCCGCATCGTGACGCCGGTGTCGTCTCCGGCTGCGGCCGCTGCCGACAAGAGCAACTACCTGCCCAATCTGGGACCGGACTGGGGCACGCAGCACGTCAACCTGAATCGCCTGGGCAACGCCCTGAGCGATGGCACGCTGGTCGTGCTGGGGTCGTCCGAGCTGTCCAGCCATGACCTGCGCTTCGTGCCTTACCGCTTCTTCCCCGAAGAACTGAAGGTGCCGACGCTGGCCTACGGCCACGCCATGTTCCAGTCCTACGGCATCGTCAGCGTGCTGGAATCCGTCGCGGATTCGCTGACGCCGAACACGCGGCTGGTGATCATGGTGTCGCCCGCCTGGTTCGCCTCGGGCGGCCAGTTGCCGCGCAGCGCGTTCGCCGAACACGTGACGGGCCCGGTCTGGGACCGCCTGTGGGACCAGCCGAACACGCGCGAACAGATGCAGAACTGGATCAGCGACAACGCCAACTGGGGATTGCTGTGGCTGATCGCCAATGGCCAGGTGGCCGAGCTCAAGGACAAGGTGTCGCTGTGGTGGCACGCCCGCAAAGAGCCGGCGCCTGACCGTCCGCGCAGCAAGCTGTCCGTGCCGGCGCACCGGTTCGTGTCCTGGCCGTCGTCCGCCCGCCTGAACGAAGGGCAGTGGGGCCGGCTGACGCACGAGGCGCGTGAAGTCGAACGCGGGCTGGGCAGCAACAATCCCTACGATGTCCGCGACGACTACTACAAGCAGTACCTGGCGTCGCTGTATTCGCCGGCGCGCAACGAGTTCGCCGACGTGGACCCGATCACCCGCACCGAGCTGGGTGACCTGTCGCGCGTCATGGCCTTGCTGCAAAAGCGCAAGGTGAAGGCGTATTTCGTCATTCAGCCGTTCAATCCCAAGCTCATCCTGGACGTCGAGCGATTCGATCCGGTGGTGGCTGCCATTACGGGCATGTGCCAGCGGTATCAGATGGGTTGCCTGGATCTCTACAGCATCCCGTTCGAACCCGGCATGGTGCGCGACGACATGCATCTGGCCGAACTCGGCTGGGCGATGGCGGACCAAGGCATTGCGGAGTACTTTTCCCGATGAAATTCTTTCGCAAAGAGGGCGCCGGGCGCCGCTTCTTTTGGCATCTTTGCCTGTACATCGGGGTGATCCTGGTGTTCGTGCTGCAGGCGCAGCCCACCACGGGCAGCGGCGGACCGATCAAGGTCGAATTCCAATACCAACAGTTCTGACCGCGCCATGGAATTGTTCGCAAGCTTGAGCTTTTTCGGCGGGGCCCTGTTCGGGGGCCTTGGCCTGTTGGCGTACCGCTCGTTCGGCATGCCGTTGCGTATCGGCTACCGCCACATCATCGGCGTGATCTGCCTGGGCGTGTGGATGGCGGTGTTCTGGGCGCGCCCCTATCAGCCCATCGCGCTGCTGGCCATTTCGGGCAGCGCGCTGTGGGCCGTGCGCCGCAACTACATCCCCACGTGGCTGGCGGTCATCATCACGATGACGCCGCTGCTGCTGGTCAAGACCGGCGTGTCGCACCTGGGCGCGATGCTGGGATTGTCGTTCGCCACCTTCCGCGCCATCGACGTGCTGCTCTTCGCGCAGCGCAACGAACGCGTGTCGCCGCTGGACTACTTCATCTATCTCTTCTTCCCGCTGACGCTGCTGGCCGGCCCGATGTACCGCTGGCGCAATTTCCAGGCGGACCTGAAGCGCGGCTACGAAGGCGTGAACCTGAACACCTGGCTCACGGGCCTGGAGCTGATCATGCTGGGCGTGATCCAGAAGTTCGGCCTGGCCGAACTGATCTGGCGCTACGGCCTGTCCACGCTGGACGCGCACGACTACTCGTTCACCGGCGTCGCGTTGAACGCGTCGCTCTACAGCGCCTACCTGTTCTTCGACTTCGCCGGCTATTCGACGATGGCGATCGGTATCGGCATGCTGTTCGGCTTCACGCTGCCGATCAACTTCCGCAATCCGCTGGCGACGCTCAATCCGCAGGACTTCTGGCGCCGCTGGCACATCAGCCTGTCGGAGTGGCTGCGCGACGTGGTGTTCATGCCGATCTACAAGGCGCTGAGCAAGACCAAGTTCTTCGGCCGCCATCGCATGGCGGCACAGAACATCGGCATCTTCGCGACGTTGCTGGCCATGGGCGTGTGGAACGGCCTGTCGCTGCACTACATCGTCAGCGGCCTGATGTTCGGCGCGTATTCGGTGGGCCACAACCTGCTGATCAACGCCTCGCGCACCCGTCCCGCGTTGCAGGCCGCCTTGGCGCAGCCCGTCATGCGCTTCCTGGGCCGCGTGCTTACCTTGATCCTGGCCGCGCTGGCGCTGTACGTGTTCAGCGGCCGCAGCCCCATCTGACGCCGGGAGTTTCGGCATGCGTTTCGATCTGAAGTCCTTCCAATTCGTCGACACGGACGTGGCGCCCGACGCGCTGGCCGTCGCCGCCGCCGACCGCAGCCTTACCTGGGCGCAATTGCGCGCCGAGGCGGCCGCCTGGGCCGATGCGGCCCGCAAGAACGGCGCGGCCCCGGATGTGCCCGTGGCCATCTACGGGCACAAGGAAGCCTCGTTCTTCGTCGCAATGGTCGGCGCCTTGCTGATCGGCGCGCCGTTCGTGCCGGTGGATACCATCTACCCGGCCGAGCGTCTGCGCCGCATCGTCGAGATCGTCCGCGCCGCAGCGGTCTACGACGCCGCCTCCGGCACGTTCACGCCGGGCGAGGGCGCCGAATTGGCCGAGCGCGGGCTGGCCTATGTCATGTTCACGTCCGGCAGCACGGGCGACCCGAAGGGCGTGCAGATCGGCCGCGAAAGCGTCGGCCTGCTGGGCGACTGGATGCTGGGCAGCTTCGGCTTGGGCGATGCGCCCGTGTTCATGAACCAGGCGCCGTTCAGCTTCGACTTGTCCATGTACGAGGTTTTCGCCACGCTGGCCTCGGGCGGCGCTTGCGTGCTGAACGCCCGGGAACAGATCGCGTCGGCGGGCACCTGGATGCCCCGCCTGGCCGAGCACGGCGTGACGGTGTGGGTGTCGACCCCGTCGTTCGCGCACCAGCAACTGGCCAACCGCGATTTCTCGCCGGCCACCTTGCCGCTGTTGCGCACCTTCCTGTTCTGCGGCGAGCCGCTGCCTTCGGCGCTGGCCAAGAAGCTGCGCCAGCGCTTCCCCGGCGCCGTCATCCTGAATACCTACGGCCCCACCGAAGCCACGGTCGCCACCACCTGGATCGAGGTCACCGACGCCGTCCTGGCCGCGCACGACCCGCTGCCCGTGGGGCATGCCAAGCCCGACAGCGTGCTGATCGTGGACGAAGGCGAGATCTGCATCGTGGGCGACCACGTCATGCGCGGCTACCTGAACCGTCCCGACCTGAACGAGGCCAAGCTCTACACCTACGCCGACGGCCGCCGCGCATTCCGCACGGGCGACCTGGGGCAGATGGAAGAGGGCGGCCTGCTGTTCTGCCGCGGCCGCATGGACGACCAGATCAAGCTGAACGGCTATCGCATCGAACTGGCGGAGATCGACGAGGCCCTGCACGGCCTGCCCGGCGTGGAAGGCGGCGCGTGCGCGGTCCTGCGCCGGCCGGACGGCACGGCGGTGCGTTTGATTGGTTTCGTGGCGGGGGCGGCTGAGGCGGCGGAGGCCCGTCTTTTGGCGCCGGACGCTTTGGCCGGCTGGAAAGCGCGGCTGGCCCAGCGGTTGCCGCCCTATATGGTGCCGTCTGAACTGGTGGCCTGCCCGGCGTTGCCGATGTCGAACAACCACAAGATCGACCGCAAGAAGCTGGTCGAGATCTACGCCGGCATCCCGGCGTAGCGATCAGGAGCGGGGCGCGAGGCCCCGCTGTCCTACAGCCCCATCATGCGTTGGCTGAGGTTGTTCAGCACCATCAGCAGCACCTGCGCCACGATCAGCAGCACCAGAGGCGAAAAGTCGATGGCCGTGCGCGGCAGCAGGCGGCGGATGGGGTCCAGCATGGGCGCCGTCAGCGATTGCAGCAGCGGCATCATGGGCGCCATCGGGTTGACCCACGACAGCACGGCCTGGATCAGCGTCAGCCACACCACCAGGTTCAGCGCCCACTTGACGGCCATCAGCAGGGCCGAGCCCATGGCCGCAGGCAGCAGCGCGGCGGGAATCAGCGCCCCGATGGACACCAGCCAGATCAGCACGATGTAGGCCAGCGCGGCCAGCCAGGTCGCGACCAGGCTCGTCCAATCGATCTTGTTGCCGGCAGGAATGATCTTGCGCAGCGGCATCACCAGCCAGTTCGTGGCTTGGTAGATGGCGCGCGAAAGCGGGTTGAACGGGTGAAGGCGGATCGCGTGCATCCAGGCGCGGGCAATCAACGCCGCGCCAAACAGCGTGAACACGATTTCGAGGAGAAAGCGGAAGATATCACCGAGCATGGACGCGTTCACCGAAAAAAGAAGGAGTCAATTGTCGCATGGGAGTTGCCCGTACGCTGTACGCCCTGTGCACGATTGCGGCCTCTTGGGGGCGACGCGTTGCCGTGCAGGCGCCTCGGCGGCAAAAGGCACCGCCACGTGCGAGTCGAAGGGCATGAAAAAGCCGCCCGGCATGCCGGGCGGCTCTGGTGAAGCCAGGGCTTCAACCGTCCTGATTACGGACGGCCACCCGTCGGGAACGGCCACGACGCGGCGGGATTCAGCGCGGTCTTCGCGCCCGGGGCAGCAGCCGTCGACGACGGAGGCGTTGCGGGCTTCTTCGGAGCGGCTTTCTTGGCAGCAGGCTTCTTGGCAGCGGCGGGCTTGGCAGCAGCAGCCGGCTTGGCGGCAGCGGGAGCCTTCTTCGCAGCAGGAGCCTTCTTGGCAGCGGGGGCCTTCTTGGCTACGGCCTTCTTGGCAGCAGGAGCCTTTTTGGCAGCAGGCGCCTTCTTGGCAGCGGCCTTTTTGGCGGGGGCCTTCTTGGCGACCGCTTTCTTGGCAACAGCCTTCTTGGCGACGGCCTTCTTGGCTACCGCTTTCTTGGCGACGGCCTTCTTGGCGACGGCCTTCTTGGCAACCGCCTTCTTGGCGACAACCTTCTTGGCTACCGCTTTCTTGGCGACGGCCTTCTTGGCAACCGCCTTCTTGGCGACGACCTTCTTGGCTACCGCTTTCTTGGCGACGGCCTTCTTGGCTACCGCTTTCTTGGCGACGACCTTCTTGGCTGCCGGCTTCTTGGCGGCAACCTTCTTCACTGCCGGCTTCTTGGCGGCGGCGACTTTCTTGACAGCTACCTTCTTGACAGCGGCTTTCTTGGCCGGTGCGGCCTTCTTCGCGACTGCCTTCTTGGCGGCGGCGGGCTTCTTCACCGCTGCTTTCTTTACGGCTTTCTTGGCTGTTGCCATGGTCATGCTCCTTAGGTTCAGGGGTCCCAGAACTTAAACCCGTGCCCCGACTCGCCAACAAGGCGAACCGTGCCCGGGCTATTCATCGGCGCATGCCGCTGTTCTGTGCGAGCAACAGCTACTACGGTTTGCGCTAATGAATTCGGCACAGCCATTTGATATGGCCCCCGCTCCTTTGGCGCGAGCCATTTCAAATGGCGCCGATCGGCTGCCTGATCACAGGCTTGCCGACCGCTTGTTCTACGTGTTCGAAATGTCCCCAAGCCGCGCCTTCGGCTCGCTGCCCCCGCGGGGGCGGCTTTGCCTTGAGGCAGCCCGGCGACGAAACACCCTGACCGAGGAGCGTGCCATCAAGCCTGTCGCGAACGCGACGCTCCGTAAATCTGGAGCGTGCCCGCGTCGGGCTTGATGACGAACTGCTTTTACTCCCAGCTCAGCGTGCCACCGGTTTGGTATTCGATCACGCGAGTTTCAAAAAAGTTGCGTTCCTTTTTAAGATCGATCATTTCCGCCATCCACGGGAAGGGATTTTCTTCCTGCGGGTACAGCGGTTCGATACCGATTTGCTGGCAACGACGGTTGGCGATGAAGCGCAGGTAGGATTTGAACATAGGTGCGTTCAAGCCCAACACGCCGCGCGGCATCGTGTCTTCGGCGTAAGCGTATTCGAGTTCGACCGCTTTGCGGAAGAGTTCTCGAATTTCTTCGCGGAATTCCGGCGTCCACAGATGCGGATTTTCCAGTTTGACGGTGTTGATCAGGTCGATGCCGAAGTTGCAGTGCATGGATTCATCGCGAAGGATGTACATGTACTGTTCGGCGGCGCCGGTCATCTTGTTCTGGCGGCCAAGCGCCAGGATCTGCGTGAAGCCCACGTAGAAGAACAGGCCTTCCATCAAGCACGCGAAGACGATCAGCGACTTCAGCAGCGTCTGGTCGGCTTCGGGCGTGCCCGTCTTGAAGTGGGGGTCCGCGATCGCGTCGATGAACGGGATCAGGAACTCGTCTTTGGCGCGGATGGACGGAACTTCGTTGTAAGCGTTGAAGATCTCGGCTTCGTCCAGGTCCAGGCTTTCGACGATGTATTGATAGGCGTGCGTGTGGATCGCTTCTTCAAATGCCTGGCGCAGCAGGAACTGGCGGCATTCGGGCGCCGTGATGTGGCGGTAGGTGCCCAGCACGATGTTGTTCGCGGCCAGCGAGTCGGCCGTGACGAAGAAACCCAGGTTGCGCTTGACGATGCGGCGCTCGTCCTCGGTGAGCCCGTTCGGGTTCTTCCAGAGGGCGATGTCGCGCGACATGTTGATCTCTTGCGGCATCCAGTGGTTGGCGCACGTGGCCAAATACTTTTCCCACGCCCACTTGTACTTGAACGGCACAAGCTGATTGACGTCGGTTTCGCCGTTGATGATGCGCTTGTCAGCAACCTTCACACGTTGCGAGGTGGCGGCGCCGCTGGTGGCGAGGCCTGCCGCGTGTTCAGGCGCGGCGGGCGTCGGCATGGCGGTGTCGCCGAATACACCGGTCGCCGCCCGGACGTCGGGCGCAGCCTGGCCGCCGCCCGCGGGGGCGGGGGCTTTGGCAGGTTGCGTGGCGAGGGTGTCGTCTTCCCAATTAATCATGATTCAATTCTCCGGAGCGGTTATTGGCAGGCTTCGCACTCTTCGAAGCCGGGGTCGCCCGGCCGCATGGTGCAAACCGCCCCGAGAACTTCGGGTTCCGGCAAAACAGGTGCGGCGCCCACAGCCGCAGCCGTGGATTGGCCACCGGCGGTGACGGCGTTCAGTTCGCCGCCGCGGCCCGTGGATTTTTCGGCGCTGGTGGCGCCCAGGGTACGCAGGTAGTACGTCGTCTTCAGACCACGCAGCCATGCCAGCTTGTAGGTGTCATCCAGCTTCTTGCCCGATGCGCCCGACATGTAGATGTTCAGCGATTGAGCCTGATCGATCCACTTCTGACGGCGCGACGCGCATTCCACCAGCCAGCTCGGTTCGACTTCGAACGCGGTGGCGTAGAGTTCGCGGAGTTCGGAAGGTACGCGATCGATGCGGGACAGGCTGCCGTCGAAGTACTTGAGGTCGGCGACCATGACTTCGTCCCAGAGACCGAGTTTCTTCAGGTCACGCACGAGGTAATCGTTAACGACCGTGAACTCGCCGGAGAGATTCGATTTGACGTACAAGTTCTGGAAAGTAGGTTCGATGCACGCAGATACACCAATGATATTGGAAATAGTCGCGGTTGGGGCAATTGCAACGCAATTGGAGTTGCGCATGCCGTGCTGTTTGATGCGCGCGCGCAACGTATCCCAATCGAGCGAGCTCGATTCATCGACTTCAACATGGCCACCGCGCTCATCGCGCAGCATCTTCAACGTGTCTTGCGGCAAGATGCCACGCGACCACAACGAACCTTCGTACGACTGATAGCGGCCGCGTTCTTCTGCGAGCAGGCTCGATGCGAAGTAGGCGTGATAGCACACCGCTTCCATCGAACGGTCCGCGAATTCAACGGCGGCTTGCGACGCGTACGGCACGCGCATCATCTGCAGGCAATCCTGGAAGCCCATGATGCCCATGCCCACCGGACGATGGCGCGCGTTGGAATTGCGGGCCTTCTCGACGGCGTAGTAGTTGATGTCGATGACGTTGTCGAGCATGCGCATCGCGATGCTGACGGTGCGCTTGATCTTGTCGTGGTCCAGTTCGAAACCGCCGCCGGCAGCCGGCTTCATGTGCGCGACCAGGTTCACGGAACCCAGGTTGCACACCGCGATTTCGGATTCGTTCGTGTTCAGCGTGATCTCGGTGCACAGGTTCGAGCTGTGGACGACGCCCACGTGCTGCTGCGGCGAACGGATGTTGCACGGATCCTTGAACGTGATCCACGGGTGGCCGGTTTCGAACAGCATCGACAGCATCTTGCGCCACAGCGTCAGCGCCGGCATCTTCTTGTAGAGCTTGAGCTCGCCGCTGGCCACGCGGTTTTCGTAGCCGACGTAGGCTTCTTCGAAAGCGCGGCCGACCTTGTCGTGCAGGTCAGGGCAGTCGGACGGCGAGAACAGCGTCCATTCGCCACCTTCCATGACGCGCTTCATGAACAGGTCGGGAATCCAGTTCGCCGTGTTCATGTCGTGCGTGCGGCGGCGTTCGTCGCCGGTGTTCTTGCGCAGTTCCAGGAATTCTTCGATGTCCAGGTGCCACGATTCCAGGTACGTGCAGACCGCGCCCTTGCGCTTGCCGCCCTGGTTCACCGCCACGGCGGTGTCGTTGACGACCTTCAGGAACGGGACGACGCCCTGGCTTTCGCCGTTGGTGCCCTTGATGTGGCTGCGCAGCGCGCGCACCGGGGTCCAGTCGTTGCCCAGGCCGCCGGCGTACTTGGCCAGCAGCGCGTTTTCCTTGATGGCGTCGTAGATGCCTTCCAGATCGTCCGAGACGGTGGTCAGGTAGCACGACGACAGCTGCGAGTGCAGCGTGCCCGAGTTGAACAGCGTCGGCGTCGAGCTCATGAAGTCGAACGAGGACAGGATCTCGTAGAACTCGATGGCGCGCGTTTCGCGGTCGGCTTCGCGCAGCGCCAGGCCCATGGCCACGCGCATGAAGAAGACCTGCGGCAGTTCGATGCGGGTGCCGCGGATGTGCAGGAAGTAGCGGTCGTACAGGGTCTGCAGGCCGAGGTAGCCGAATTGCAGGTCGCGCTTGGCGTTCAGGGCCTTACCCAGCTTGGTCAGGTCATAGCTGGCCAGCTCGGGCGACAGCAGGCCGCCTTCGATGCCGCGTGCGATGAACGTGGGGAAGTATTCGGCGTAACGCGCGCCCATGCCGTCTTGCGACACTTCTTCGCCCAGCACTTCCTTGCGGATCGTGTGCAGCAGCAGACGGGCGGTGACCTGGCTGTAGGCCGGGTCTTTTTCAACCAGTGCGCGCGCGGACAGGATGGCGGACTTGAACACTTCGTCGACGGGGATGCCGTCGTACAGGTTCTTGACCGTTTCCTTCAGGATCGTTTCGCTGTCGATGAATTCGGCCAGGCCTTCGCCGGCGGCGACGATGGTCGCGCGCAGTTCAGCCAGGTCCAGCGGACGGCGCACGCCGGCGTCGGTCACGTTCAGCACGTGTTCCTGCGGGGCGGCAGCGGCCTTGTCCTGGCCTTCGGCGGCAGCGGCGGCGGCGCGCTCTTGCGTGCGCTTCTCGCGGTACAGCACGTAGGCGCGGGCGACGTCATGCTCGCCCGAGCGCATCAGGGCCAGTTCGACCTGGTCCTGGATGTCTTCAATATGGAACGTGCCGCCGTTGGGGCGGTTGCGCACCAGCGCGTTGACGGCTTGTCCCGTCAGGTTCTCGACCAGCTCGCGCACCCGCGCGGACGCTGCGCCCTGGCCGCCGTTGACGGCCAGGAAAGCCTTGGTCATGGCGATGGCGATCTTGCTGGGTTCGAACCCGACCACCGAGCCATTGCGGCGAATGATGTTGTAGCTGGCCCATTGCCCGCCATTGGCGTCGGCAGGGGAATCGGTTTGCGAGGGCGGCACGGCCGAAGGCCGGGTCACAGAGGCGATCGTAGTCTGCATGGAAGCTCCTGTGCGAAAACGCGTAGATAGCGACATGACGACGGTCATGTCCGGTACGAATGTGGATCTTTTGAGGGGGTCGGAACGCTTGGACGGGCTAGTCCAAAAGGCGTGGCCGACGAGAATCAGCGCTTAGGCGACCACAACATATAGTGTAGCACCCCTCGTTGGACACTAATTCTAGTGATCGAGAACTACAGGGACAAGAAGAAGATATGACGAAGCTCACAAAAGATTGTTACTAAATGCACTGGGCGCGCCCAGTAAGGCGCGCCCAGGACAGGACCGCTCAGAGCGAATGTTTATGCGGTTTTCCGCAGGGGCATGTCGCGCGGGGCCGGTGCCGTATAGCTCTGCATCAATCGACCCAATTCCGTCCGATACTTCTCGACGTTCGAAGCCTTCACGTGGCCGTAGCCGCGGATGGTTTCTGCAAGGCCGGCGATTGTAGCTGCTTGCGCGAGCTTGTCCCGGGTCAACCCTACAAGCAGCTGGTCTATGGTCTGGCGGTATTCGCCGATCAGGGCGCGCTCCATCTTGCGCTCGGCGGTGCGGCCGAACGGATCGAACCAGGTGCCGCGCAGGCCCTTCAGGCGGGTCAGCAGCTTCAGCGCGGTCATGGTGCGCGGGCCGAGCGTCACCTTGCGCGGCACGCCGGTGCGCGGGTCCTTGCGCGCGAAGATGGGGGGCGCCATGTGAAAGCGCAGGCTGTAGTCGCCTTCGAACTGGCCCTTCAATTGCGCCTGGAATGCTTCGCCCGTGTACAGGCGCGCCACTTCGTATTCGTCCTTGTAGGCCATCAGCTTGAACAGGCCGCGGGCCACCGCCATCGCCAGGCGCGGGGTCTTGGCCTCGGGAGCCAGTTCGCGTTCGCGAGCCGCGATGGCTTCGACCACGTCCTGGTATTCGCGGGCGTAGGCCGCGTCCTGGTAGGCAGTCAGGTCCGCGATGCGGCGCGCGACGGCGCGCTCGAAGGTCTCGGGCACGTGCAGCTGCACGACCTGGGCGCGCGGGCGCAGCGCGCTGTCCAGCGCGTCGGGTTGATGCGCCGCCAGGCGGCCGCTGTCGAATGCGGCGCGATTGGCCGCGACGGCCACGCCGTTCAGTTCGATGGCGCGGTTGATGGCGGCTTGCGACAGCGGCACGCCGCCGCGCTGCCACGCATAGCCCAGCATGAACATGTTCGACAGGATGCTGTCGCCGAACAGGGCCAGCGCGGCCTCGTGCGCGTCGATGGCGGCCGTGTTGGCCTCGCCCGCCGCGTGGCGGATCTTGGCCAGCAGCGCTTCGGGGCGCATGGCGGCATCGGGGTTGCGCGTGAAGTCGGAGACGGGAGCCACGTACGTGTTGACCGTGACCTGGGTGTGCCCGCGGCGCAGCGCGCCCAGCGAATCCGGCGCCACCGAGGCCACCGGGTCGCACAGGATGGCGGCGTCGGCCTGTTGCCAGTCCAGGCGCACGGGGCCGGCGGAGGCGCCGGCGGGCGCCAGGCGGATGTGGCTGACGACCGTGCCGCCCTTTTGCGCCAGGCCGGTCAGGTCGAGCACCGCGGCCGACAGGCCTTCCAGGTGCGCGGCCATCGACACGATGGCGCCGATGGTGATGACGCCCGTGCCGCCCATGCCCGCCACGAGCAGGCGGTAGGGGCGGTCAAGCGCGGGCGTGGCCGGCAGCGGCAATTGTTCGATCAGGCGTTGCAGGCGTTCCTGGTCGGTCTTGGGCGCCGCGCTCTTCCTGGGCTTGCCGCCCATGACCGACACGAAGCTGGGGCAGAAGCCCTCCGCGCACGAGTAGTCCTTGTTGCAGCTGGACTGGTCGATGGCGCGCTTGCGGCCATACGGCGTCTCCAGCGGCACGACCGACAGGCAGTTCGATTGCACGCCGCAGTCGCCGCAGCCTTCGCACACCGCGCTGTTGATCAGCATGCGGCGCGCCGGGTCCGGGAACTGGTTCTTCTTGCGGCGGCGGCGCTTCTCGGCCGCGCAGGTCTGGTCGTGGATCAGCACGGTCACACCCGGGATCTCGCGCAGTTCGCGCTGCAGCGCGTCCAGTTCGCGGCGGTGGTGCACCCGGATATCCGGCCCCAGGTCCACGCCCTGGTATTTCTCGGGCTCGTCGCTGGTGACGACGATGCGCGCCACGTTTTCGCCGCGCAGCTGCTGGCAGATCTGCGGCACCGAGATCGGCCCGTCCACCGGTTGCCCGCCGGTCATCGCGACGGCGTCGTTGAAGAGGATCTTGTAGGTGATGTTGGCGCCGGCGGCCACGGCCTGGCGGATCGCCAGATAGCCCGAGTGGTAGTAGGTGCCTTCTCCCATGTTCTGGAAGATGTGCGGCATCTTGGTGTAGCGGGACAAGCCGATCCAGTCCACGCCTTCGCCGCCCATCTGCGTCAGGCCGCCGGTGTCGCGGTCCATCCAGGCGGCCATGTAATGGCAGCCCACGCCGGACAGCGCCTGGCTGCCTTCGGGCACCTTGGTGGACGTGCTGTGCGGACAGCCCGAACAGAAATAGGGGCGGCGGCGCATGCCGTCGGCGTCGTTGGACAGCGCGGCCTGGCACTCGAACGCCGCCAGGTCCGCGGCCAGCGGCAGGCCGGCCGTGCGGGTGAGCCAGCCGGCCAGCGGCTGCGCCAGCAGCGACGGGCGCAACTGGCCGGCCGACGGCACCATCGTTTCGCCGTCGAAGCCCTTCTTGCCAATGACGGACGGGCGGTCGGGCCGGTTGAACAGCAGATCCTTGATCTGGCTTTCGACGACCGCGCCTTTTTCTTCGATCACGAGGATGTGCGAGAGGCCGCGCGCAAAGTCCAGCAGCCGTTCGCCATCGAGCGGCCACGTCAGGCCGGGTTTGTAGATGCGCACGGGCGCATTGGCGGTGACGGTGTCCACGCCCAGGCGCGACAGCGCCTCCATCGTGTCCAGATGCGCCTTGCCGACCGTCACGATCCCCACCGTGGCGCGGGGCGCGGGACAGGTGAGGCGGTCGATGCTGTGGCGGCGCGCGAACGCGGCCACGGCCTTCATGCGCAGGTTCATGCGCGTCTCGACGGCCAGCGACAGGAAGTCGCGCGCCGAATACTCCAGCGATTCGGGCGGCATGTCCGGATCGGCGGGCATGTCGTAGGCCTGCACGGCGGCAGGCGTGAACGAGTGGCCGCTTTCGATGGTTTCGGACACGGCCTTGAACGCGACCCAGGTGCCGGCATAGCGCGACAGCGCCCAGCCCCACAGCGCGAAGGTCTCGTATTCGTCGATGGACGTGGGATGCACGATGGGCATCTGCCAGCCGATCAGCGACGCTTCGCTGGCGTGCGGAATCGATGACGAGACGGCGGTGTGGTCGTCGCCCACCACCACCAGGACGCCGCCGTGGCGCGAGGCGCCCGCGGCGTTGCCGTGATGCAGGGCGTCGCCCGCGCGGTCCACGCCCGGGCCCTTGCCGTACCACATGGCGAAGACGCCGTCGACGTTGCGGTCGGCGCGCACGCCGGCCTGCTGCGTCCCCATGACGGCGGTGGCCGCCATGTCTTCGTTGATGCCGGGCAGGAAGGAGATCTTGCTGGCGTCCAGCGCCTTCTTCGATTTCCACATCGCCATGTCGACGCCGCCTAGCGGCGACCCGCGGTAGCCCGATACGAAACCGGCCGTGTTCAGGCCGCGCTCGCGGTCAACCCGGGCCTGCGTGAGCATGATGCGCACGAGCGCCTGCGTGCCCGTCAGGAAGATGCGGCCGGACTCCCGCGTGAGGTTGTCGGCAAGCTGGTACTCAAGGTCCAGCTGGGGTTCGGGGGCGGGCGTGCCGTCCATAGTGAATGCTCCTGGTATTTCGCACCATGATAGGTTCGCGGAGCATTCGATTTATTGCGTTTTCGGATCGTGCTATCCCTATAATACGCAATGAACATTTCGTGTTCGACAAAAACCAGGAGACAAAGCGATGGACAAGACCGATATCGGCATCCTCAAGGCCTTGCAAGAGGACGGCCGGGCTTCGGCGCAGCAGTTGTCGGAGAAGGTGGGCCTGTCGGCCGCACCGGTATGGCGGCGGGTGAAGGCGATGGAGGCCAGCGGGGTCATCCAGGGCTATAGCGCGCAGGTGGACCGCAGCAAGGTGGGGCTGGGATGCATGTTCGCGCAGATCAGCCTGGAGCGGCATGCCTCCAGCACGGTGGAGAACTTCGAGCGTTCGGTGCGCGATGCGCCCGAAATCCTGGAGTGCTATGCGGTCACGGGGGATTCGGACTTTCTGTTGAAGATCCTGGTGGAAAGCCCCGAGGCCTACGACCGGTTCCTGCACCGGTTCCTCTTCAACATGCCGGGCATCCGCCAGACGCGCACCATCGTGGCGTTGCGCGAGATCAAGCACGAACAGCGCCTGCCGCTGTGATGCGCATTGCGCCCTCTATATATAGAGGGCGCAATGTTTGTAGCGGGAAATCCGGCGTCGCAGCCGTTTATTGGGGCTGGATGCCGGAAATGCGGATCCATTCCTTCCAGCGCGCCGTGTCTTCCTTCACGAAGTTGTCAAAGCGCGCGACATCCATCGATTCCGGGGTCAGACCCAACGCGCGCAGCTTCTTCGCGGTCGCCTCATCCTTGACCGCCGCCTGCATGTAGGCGTTCATCTTCGCGACGATGTCTGGCGGCGTGCGCGCGGGGGCCGACAGGCCCAGCCAGCCGGCAACGACGAAATCGGGGTAATAGGTCGCCATGGTCGGCACGCTGGGCCAGGCGGCATGCGGCTGCGCACCGGTGACGGCGATGGGGATCAGCCCCTTGCCGTCGATCTGGCCCATGGCGGTCAGGTAGTCCACGAAGGCGAAGCTGATTTGTTTGCCGCGCAGGTCGGTGATGATCTGTGTGATGTTCTTGTAGGCCGCGCCGGTGATGTTGATGTCCGCGCGCTGCTTGAACAGTTCCGACGGCACTTGCGAGGACGAGCTGTAGTAGCCGAAGAAAACCTCGCCGGGATGCTTCTTGGCATAGTCCACCAGCTCGGGCACGGTACGGTAGGGGCTGCCGGGCGCGACGACGCCGACGGTGCCGAACGTGCCCAGCAGGCCGACTTGCTGGAAGTCCTTTTGCGCGTCGTAGGGCAGGCTCTTGTACAGGAACTGGTTGGCGGCGTGCGTGGAGTTCGTGGACAAGAGGAAGGTGTAGCCATCGGCCGCCGCGTTCTTGGACGCATTGGTGCCGACGATGCCGCCGGCGCCGGGCCGGTCCTCGACGATCACGGTCTGCCCGGTCTGTTCGCCCAGGTATTGGGCGAAGGTCCGCGCGGTCAGGTCGGCCGCGCCGCCCGGTGCGGACGGCACGATGATCGTCACGGGCTTTTCGGGCCAGCCCGCGGCGTGCGCCGCGGCGGCCAGCATCAGGCCGGCGCCGATGAGCGTAGGGCGAAGAAAACGGGGTATGGACATGCTTGTCTCCTGATTGCGCTTGCCGCGTGCTTGCGCGGTCATGTGTCGTTGTTTTGCCGTTGCTGCGAGGGAAAGAAGATTCAGCCGAACTGTTCGCGGTGCCACGCCAGGATGGCGGCGGCGCTGACTTGCCATTGGTCCGCGTACATCATGCAGTGCGGCTGGTCGGCCAGCACGGCGTGGGAAAAGCCATAGCGTTGCGCGATCGCCTGGTCCTGCCCGGGCGGATGGCGGTCATGGGTGTCCAGCCCGGCCGCCAGGCACAGGCCGGGCGCGTTGAACGAGGCGTCGCCGAGCGCCACGCGCAACAGGTAGCGGTCGTTGAGGACTTGCGGGCTTTCGGCGCACAGGCGTTCTGTGACGGCGCGGACATCGCGGTCGGGCGAGGTCGCCAGAAAGCGCGCGCGGATTTCGGCGGGGGCGGGCGCGGCGCGCGGCGTGGCGCCAGGCACCGGGGGCAAGGCCAGCGCGCCGGGCAGGTCGCCGGGCGGAGACGGGGCCATCAGCACCACGCCCGCGACGGGCCGCTGGCGCGCGGCCAGCAGGGCGGGCAACGCGCCCATGCTGTGGCCCACCACGATCGTGGGGCCTTCCAGTGCATCCAGCGCGCATGCCACGTCGTGGCCAAGGTCTGCGATGGTGGTGGACGCAAACGCCGCGTCTTGGGGCAGCGCGCCATGGCCGCGCAGGTCCAGCGCCGCGCAGGCCAGGCCGGCGGCGGCGAAGTAGTCCAGATAGTGCGCGAAGCACCAGGCGCCGTGATAGGCGCCCGGCACGAAGAGCAGGCCGGGCCGGCCGTCTTGCGGCAGCGCGCCGACAATCAGGCGGCCTTGTCCCGCAGCGCGGGCGGGCAGGCGGTCGGCCAGGCTGAAATCCAGCGGGTCCGTGGCGAGGGGGGCGGAAGTGGGGGCAGCAGCGTTCATCTTGCGGCCATCTTAAGTGCGCCCCTATGATCAGAAAACTTTATTTTTCCTATGATTGGATAAGTTTTCCAAATCGAGTTGCCCGATGCGATCCCTGCCCGACCTCTCCATCACGCACTACCGGCATTTCCTGCTGGTGGCAGAACTGCGCAGTTTTCGCGCGGCGGCTGTCCGGGCCTTCCGTTCGCAGCCGGCGTTGTCCTTGTCCATCCGTGAAATGGAGCAGCGCCTGGGCCAGCCGCTATTCGAACGCGGCAACCGCAACACGCTCACGCGCTTCGGGCAGGATTGCCTGCCGCTGGCGCGCGAACTGGTCGAGCATCACGACCGCGTGGCGGGCGCGCTGTCCGGGCTGGCCAACAACGGCGCCGGCACACTGACGATGGCCTCTGTGGCCACCGTGGCCACGCACTGGCTGCCCGAACTTGTGGCCACCTACCGTGAACGCTACCCGGCGGTGGCGCTGCGCCTGTTCGACGACAACTCCGAAGGCGTCGAGCGCATGGTGCTGGCGGGCGAAGTCGAGCTGGGCGTGTGCAGCCCGGTGTTGCAGGACCGCCGCCTGTCGTTCGAGCCGCTGCTGCGCGACGCCTTCGGCCTCGTCTGCCATCGCGGCCATCCGCTGGCCGCACGCAAGTCGGTGACGTGGCGCGAGATCGCCGGCTTGCCGCTGGTGGGCACCGTGGCGCACCGGCAGCTTGCCGGCTATCCGCAAGCCGCCTTCATGCTGGACCGGCAGGTGTTCGTGTCGAACATGATGTCGCTGCTGGCCATGTTGGAACGCGGCGTGGGCGTGACGGTGCTGGCGCGGCTGGGCGTGCCGCCGGACTCGCCGGGGCTGGCGTTCGTGCCGCTGTCGCGGCCGCGCATCGAACGCGAATTGGGCATCACCCGGCTGGCGGGACGCAGCCTGTCGCCGGCGGCGGCGCGCATGGAAGACATGCTGCGCGCCAAGGCGGTGCGGGGCGGCAGCAGTGTCGCTTGAAACCAACGCATTCGTGCGTTTTCCAGGGCTAAACCCGGGGCTTTGAACGCCCGACTGTTGCGCAATTGCACTCCGCGCGTATCGTCGTTGATTCTTCCCAGGCGGCTCTTTAGAGTGCGTCATGTTTGCTGCGCGAGGGACGTGCCGGTGTGATCGGCGCGGCGCGTCGACAGACGTGTTGAGGAAGACATGAGCAGTGTGTATTTGCGTTCGGCCGGCATCGCCTGCGCCGTTCTGGTCCTGGCCGGTTGCGTCGCCAGGAAGCCCGCCGTCATCACCGAGGCCCAGCCCGCGGAACCGCCCAAGCCGGTGGCTTGCGTACCCGCCCAAAGCGGCGATCCGATGATCGGCACGTGGTTGTCGAACAGCAAGCCGCGCGACGTCAGCGGCGACCTGCAATCGCTGATCGTGTTGTCCGCCGATGGCACGATGGCCTATGAAACCCTGTTGAAGATCGGCCGCAAGGCGCGTCCCGCCCTGCGCGAGACCGGTTGCTGGACGGTGGCGGACGGCATCTACACGATGCGGACCACCAAATCCGCCGGCGAACTGGTGGACGCGAACGATCCGATCTACCTGAACCGCTACCGCGTCGAAAAGGTCGAGAAGACCAAGCTGACGCTGCGCGAACTGAAGACCGGCGGCCAAGTCGTGACCGCGCGCCGCATGCCCCCGGGCTACCGCCTGCCTTACTAGGCGTTGCGCCGGGCGGACACTCCGCCCGGCGGCTTCGCCAAGACGGCCGGGCTGCGGTAAGGTGCGGGCTTCGACTTTCGCCTCGCCGCCGGACCTCCATGCCCGCCATGTCCTCCGAAGCACGCGCCATCGCGCTGCTTGCCCTGGCCGCTTTCGTCAGCGCCAGCGCTTTTCGCATCTGTGATCCCATGCTGCCGCAACTGGCGGCGGAATTCGGCACCACCACCGGGCAGGCCGCCCGCGCGGTGACGGCGTTCGCCGTCGCCTACGGCGTGTTGCAGATGTTCTTCGGGCCCGTCGGCGACCGCTACGGCAAGTACCGCGTCGTCAGTGTGGCGACCGTGGCCTGCGCGCTGGGCAGCGCGGGCGCCGTCATGGCCGATTCCCTGGATGTGCTGGTCTTCTGCCGCGCGCTGTCGGGCGCGGCGGGGGCAGGCATCGTGCCGCTGTCGATGGCCTGGATCGGCGACAACGTGCCGTACGAACGCCGGCAGGCGACGCTGGCGCGTTTCCTCACCGGCACCATCCTGGGCATGTCGGCCGGGCAATTGGCCGGTGGCCTGTTCGCCGACACCATCGGCTGGCGCTGGGCCTTTGCAGCGCTTGTCGTGGGGTATCTGGCCGTGGGCGTGCTGTTGCACCTGGAAGTGCGGCGCCAGCAGGTGTCGGGATTTGGCCGGGTGGAAGCGGGCGCGGGCACCCAAGGGTTCGTGGCGCAGGCGCGGCTGGTGCTGGGCACGCCTTGGGCACGCATCGTGCTGGCGACCGTCTTCGCGGAAGGCCTGCTGGTGTTCGGCGCCCTGGCGTTCGCGCCGTCGTATCTGCATGAACGCTTCGATATTTCGCTGACCGCGGCCGGCGCGCTGGTGGCGGTGTACGCGGTTGGCGGCCTGATCTACACGGTGGTGGCCGGTCGCATCCTGAAGCGCCTGGGCGAACGCGGCCTGGCGATCGCGGGCGGCCTGGTGCTGAGCGTGGCGTTCCTGTCCTACCTGCTGGGGCCGGTCTGGATGTGGAGCCTGCTTGCCAGCGTATTGGCCGGCTTCGGCTACTACCTGCTGCATGCCACGCTGCAGACCAACGCGACGCAGATGGTGCCGTCGGCGCGCGGCACCGCCGTGGCCTGGTTCGCGTCCTGCCTGTTCATGGGGCAGGCGGCTGGCGTGGCCCTGGCGGGCGCGGTGGTCGACGAGATCGGTGCCGCCGCGCTGTTTGGCGGGTCTGCCGTGCTGCTGCCGCTGCTGGGCGCGTTCTTCGCGCGGGCGCTGAAGGCGCGCGCGGCGATTCAACAGGCTTGAAACAACGCGGGCCTTGCGCATCCTGGGATGCGCAAGGCCCGTGGCCGGTGGGTGGCGGGTTTAGATCGCGGCCAGGCGGGCCAGCACGGTCTGCTTGCCCAGCAGGGCCAGCACGGCGTCCACGGCGGGCGTCTGCGTCTGGCCGGTGACGGCCACGCGCAGCGGGATCGCCAGTTGCGGCATCTTCAGGCCGCGGTCGGCCAGCACGGCCTTGATCAGCGCCGAGATGGCTTCACGGGTCCAGTCGGTGCCTTCGGCGCGCTGGGCAAAATCGGCCAGCGCTTCGCGTGCCGCGGCGGTCAGGTGCTGTTCGACGAGCTCGGCCGCGGCCGGCTTGAATTCGGCGCAGAACAGCATGGCGCCGTCGGCCAGCTGCTCCAGCGTTTCCGCGCGGTCCTTCAAGAGGCCCATGACGCCCGGCAGGTCGATTTTTTCCGGATGGCCGCCACGGTTCGCCACGCGCGGGGCCACGCGTTCGGCCAGTTCCGCGTTGTCCATCTGCTTGATGTAGTGGGCGTTGACCCAGTTCAGCTTCTTCGGATCCCATTGCGAGGCCGACTTCGACAGGTGCTTGGTGTCGAACCACGACACCAGCTGCTCGCGCGAGAAGAGCTCGTCGTCGCCATGGCTCCAGCCCAGGCGGGCCAGGTAGTTGATCATGGCCTCGGGCAGGTAGCCGTCGTTGTCGTACTCCATGACGTTGACCGCGCCGTGGCGCTTGGACAGCTTTTCGCCGTCCGGGCCCAGGATCATCGGCACGTGGCCGTATTCGGGCAGCGTCGCGCCCAGCGCGCGCAGGATGTTGATCTGGCGCGGCGTGTTGTTGACGTGGTCATCGCCGCGCAGGACGTGCGTGATGCCCATGTCCCAATCGTCCACCACCACGCAGAAGTTGTAGGTCGGCGTGCCGTCCGGGCGCGCGATGATCAGGTCGTCCAGTTCGGTGTTGTCGAAGCTGATCGTGCCCTTGACCATGTCGTTCCAGGAGGTGGCGCCTTCCTGGGGGTTCTTGAAGCGCACGACGGGCTTGCGGCCGTCGGGGATGGCGGGCAGGGTCTTGCCCGGTTCCGGGCGCCAGGTGCCGTCGTAACGCGGCTTGTCGCCGCGGGCGCGGGCGGCTTCACGCATGGCTTCCACTTCTTCGGGCGAGCTGTAGCAGTGGTAGGCGGTGCCGGCGGCCAGCATCTGCGCGACCACTTCGCGGTAGCGGTCCATGCGCTGCATCTGGTAGAAGGGGCCTTCATCGGGCTGCATGCCCAGCCATTCCATGCTGTCCAGGATGGCTTGCACCGCTTCCGGCGTGGAGCGTTCGACGTCCGTGTCTTCGATGCGCAGCACGAAGGTGCCTTGGTGGTGGCGCGCGAAGGCCCAGGAGAACAGCGCGGTGCGCGCGCCGCCCAGGTGCAAAAAGCCCGTGGGCGAAGGCGCGAAACGGGTACGAATGGGGGAGGAGGCGTTGGAGGTCATAGGTGGCAATGATAGCGGCTGCGGCGCCACAAAGCGGCGTCAGGCAGGGTCCACATCAAGCGGACGACGGGATTGTCTTGTTACGATGAACGGTATTTTAGATTAGGGCCCGATAAGCGCCTGCCTCCTATGCTGCGACACGCTCTTGCCCCGATGTTCGAACCCGGCTCGCTGGTGATCGTTGCCGACAGGCCCCTGCCGGCGACGGCCTCCCTGTCGCCCGCGCTCAAGGCGAAAACCACCGTGGTGGCCTGCGAAAGGGGGGCCGCGCCCGAACTGCCCGCCACCCTGCAAGGGCTGGCGCCGGGCGAACGGCCTGATCTGGCCCTGGTTTGCGTGTCGCCGGCCGTGCTGCCGGAAACGCTGCGGCGCCTGTCGCCGATGGCGCCGCGCTCGGTGATCCTGCTGCCCCACGAACTGCCCGACCCGTATCCGCGCGGCACGCTGGCCCTGTGCCGGGCCTGGGCCGAAGAAAACCGCTGCGAATTGCTGGGGCCGCGCTCGTTCGGCGCCCAGCGTCCCCATGCGGGCCTGAACTTCAGCCAGCACCCGGTGCTGGCGCGCGCCGGGCGCGTGGCGCTGCTGGCGCAGTCGCGCTCGATCATGGCGGCGGTCATGGACTGGGCCGAAGACGTGCATATCGGCTTCTCCACTGCGGTGTCGCTGGGCGATGAGGCGGTGGTGGGGCTGTCGAAGGTGCTGGACTACCTGGCCAGCGACCCGCGCACCGACAGCATCGTGCTGTATCTGGAAGACGTGGGCCCTGCCCGTGAATTCATGAGCACGCTGCGCGCCGCCGCCAGCGTCAAGCCGGTCATCGTGCTGAAAGCCGGGCGGTCCGACGCCGACAGCGCCGACGCCATTTTCGACGCCGCCCTGCGCCGCGCCGGCGCCGTGCGGGTGCGCTACTTCGTGCAGCTGTTCTCGGCGGTGAAGGTGCTGGGCTACACGCGGCGCCCCAAGGGCCGGCGCGTGGCGCTGATCTCCAACGGCAACGGCCCCCCGCAGTTGGCAATGGACCTGATCGGCCCCGACGCCGCCGTGCTGCGCGCCGAACTGGCGCCCGCCACGCGGCGCGCGCTGGAGGCCATGCTGGAGCCGGACGCCGCCAGCGCCAATCCGGTCATCACCTACACGCCGCTGACCCCGGAGCGCATCCGCGCCATCCTGGAGACGGTGCTGGACGATACGGGCGTCGATGGCGTGCTGGTGCTGTTGGCGCCCGACGCGCTGGCCGACATGCCGGCGGTCGCCCGCGAACTGGCGCTGATCGCGCCCAAGGCGAAAAAGCCCGTCGTCAGCTGCTTCATGGGCGACGCCGGCATGCGGCCCTTGCGGCGCATGCTGGACGACGCGGGCACCTCCGCCTTCCGGACGCCGGAATCCGCCGCCGACGCGTTCGGCGTTCTGGCGTCCCACCATTACAACCAGCAGTTGCTGCTGCAGACGCAGCCGCAGGAGCCCCCCAGCCACGTGCCTGACCTGGCCGCGGCGCGCGACGTCATTGCACGCGTGCGTGCCGACTGCCGGCGCGAACTGAACACCTCTGAGATCCGCACCCTGCTGGGCCTGTTCTACGTGCCGTTGCGCGACATGCCGGTGGACGTCGCCGCGGTCGAACCCGAATCCCGTCCGATGGCGATCCGGGTGCGGCGCGATCCGCAGTTCGGTCCGGTCATCCGTTTTGGCGCAGGCGGCCCGGACGCGATGCTGTCAGGATCCGACCGCGGCATGGACCTGCCGCCGCTCAACGGCTTCCTGGCCCGGCAACTGATCGAACGCAGCCGGCTGTGGCGCCGCGTGCTGGCGCCCCGCGTCGGCCATATCGCGGCCGAGTCCCTGCAGCAGGCAGTGGTGCTGGTGTCTGAAATGGTGTCGGAATTGCCCGACATCGAAACGCTGGACATCGATCCCCTCTACGCTGGCGAAACGCATCTGCGCGCCGGCGGCCTGCGCCTGATGCTGACCGAAACCCCGGGGTGCGAAACGCCGCAGACTTCAGGCTATCCGCACATGGCGATCCACCCGTACCCGGCGCGCCTGGTGCAGGTGCGCCGCTTCGCCGACGGCATCCCGTGGGTGCTGCGCCCGATCCGCCCGGAAGACGGCGACGCCTTGCAGGAATTCATCCGCGGCCTGTCGGAACGTTCGCGCTACATGCGCTTCGTGTCGATGATGCGCGAGCTGACCCCGCGCATGGTGTCGCGCTACACGCAGGTGGATTACCACCGCGAGTTGGCGCTGGTGGCGGCCACGCAAGTGCCGAACCCGGCCAACCGCGGCCATCCGCGCGAAGTCATCGTGGGTTTCGCGCACTACCTGCGCAACCCCGACGGACGCGGGGCGGAGTACGCGCTGGTGATCGGCGACGACTGGCAGCGGCGCGGCCTGGGCCGTCAGCTGATGACGGCGCTGATCGACGCGGCGCGCGAGCAGGGGCTGGAGTACATCGACGGCCTGGTGCTGTCGACGAACCGTCCCATGCTGGCGCTGATGACGAGTCTGGGCTTCACCAACGACGCGGATCCCGAAGACCCGACGATGCGCCGGGTCTGGCTGGGTTTATCCTGACTCAGTGTCCTGAAGGTGGTCTGATCCCGTGCGGGACGGGATTGGAGGCCGCCCTCAGGCGGTCTTCCTGGCCGCCTGGCGGGGCGTCAGCCGTGCCGCCACTTCATCCACCGACAGCACGTCGCCAAAGAACAGCATCCAGCCGTAGAGCGAATGCTCGTGCTCGGCCGGCGTCACGGCGGCCAGCGCGTCGTCGACCATGATGGTTCGGAAGTCCCGCATCATGGCGTCGCGCGCCGTGGATTCGCAGCATACGTTGGTGACGGTGCCCGCGATCAGCAGCGTGTCCACGCCCAGCCCGCGCAGCAGGGGTTCCAGCTCGGACGAGCCGGGCGCCATCGCACTGTAAAAGCGCTTGACCACGCGCAGGTCCTTGTCGTGCGCATGCAGGTCCGGGTGCAGCTGGAAGCCTGGAGAATCGCGGCGCAGTGTTTCAAGCCGGCGGGCGCTGCGTTCGGGCGTCAGCATCACGCCATGATGGTGCGACCAGAAGGCGTCCGCGTTGTCGGACGCGGTCTGTATCCAGACGACCACGCCGCCGGCCGCGCGCACGGCGTCGCAAAGGCGGTTCACCGGCGCGATGATCTCGCGCGCCGGCGCGCATTCGCCCTGGTAGCCGGGCAGCGTGAAATACTGCTGCATGTCCACCACGACCACCGCCGTGCGGGCGGCGGGCAGCTCGTCATACGGATGCAGGCAGCCCTGGCGGGCCACGACGCGATCCTGTACCCATTGCGGGAATTCCATGGCGGTTCCTTATCCGTAGCGCCGCGCCACGGCGGCTTCGACGCGGTAGATGATGAGATACATGACGCTGGAGATCAGCGCCAGCATGGCGATGGCGGTCATGACGATGTTCAGCTTGAACACCTGGCTGCCGTTCATGATGAGGAAGCCCAGGCCGGAATCCGCCGACTGGAATTCGCCCACGATGACGCCCACCAGCGCCAGGCCGATGTTCATCTTCACGGCGGCGATCAGGGTAGGCACGCTGCCGGGCAGCACCACCTTGGTCAGCACCTGCCAGCGGCTGGCGCCGAACGTGTGGGCCAGCTTGACCTTGTTCAGGTCGATGCCCCGGAAGCCGGCATACACCACCATGATGGTGACGAACACCGCGATGGCGACCGCCATGCCGTACACGGCGTAGTCCGACCCCAGCCACAGGTAGAAGATCGGCACGAAGGCGATCTTGGGCATGGCGTTGGCCACCACCAGGAAGGGGTCCAGCACCTTGTACAGGAAGTCCGACCACCACAATGCCGCGGCCACCACGATGCCGATCGCCATGCTCAGCGTGAAGCCGACCAGCGTGGCCGACAGCGTGGTCATGATGTGCTTGCCCAGATGGCCGTTGTTCCACAGTTCGATGAAGGTGGGCCACAGCGCGCTGGGGTAGCTCGTCAGCAGCGGGTTCAGGACGTGCATGCGTGGCAGGATTTCCCAGGCGCATAGAAAGACCACCAGCAGCAGCGCCTGCGACAGCCGGATGTTGCGTTTGCGGGCGCGGTCACGGCGCAGATAATCCAGGTACTTTTCGCTGGGCCCGGGAACGGCGCGCAGGGGGACGGTATTGGCAAGGGGCGCATTCATGGGTCAACCCTCCACGTGGACGTCCAGCTCGTCCCAGAGTTGTTTGAAATAGGTGTTGAATTCCGGCCGCGAACGCGCCTGGAAGGGCGTGGGCCGGGGGCCGTCGCCGTAGTGGATGCGGTATTGGCTCTTCAGCCTGCCGGGCCGGCGCGACAGCACGATGACGCGGTCCGTCATGGCGATGGCCTCGCCGATGTCGTGGGTGACCAGCACCACGGTCTTGCCTTCGCGGCGCAGGATGTCCACCACTTCATCCGAGATCGCCAGGCGCGTCTGCGAATCGAGCGCCGAAAAGGGCTCGTCCAGCAGGATCACGTCGGGTTCGGTCACGAGTGTGCGCGCCAGCGCCGCGCGCTGCCGCATGCCGCCCGACAACTGGCGCGGCGTGTGCGACAGGAACGCGCCCAGCCCGCATTTCTCCAGCAGATGCACGGCGCGCGCCTCGCTGCGCGCGTCGCGCCGGCCCTGGATCTCGGCGCCCAGCATCACGTTGTCCAGGATGGTGCGCCATTCAAACAGGTAGTCCTGCTGCAGCATGTAGCCGATGCGCGGGTTGGGCTTGGTCACGCCCTGGCCGTCGATCAGCACGGCGCCCGAAGTCGGCGGGATCAGCCCGGCGATCAGCGACAGCAAGGTGCTCTTGCCGCAGCCGCTTTGCCCGATCAGGCTGACGAATTCCCCCGGCGCCAGCGTGAACGACACGTTCGACAGCGCCTCGGTTTCGCCTTCGGTCGTGAAGTACGACAGGCAGACCTCGCGCAGCTCGATCTTCGCCGTGGCGACGGCCGGCTTCAGGTTATGGACGGCGGCTCCCATCACGGCACCTTCTTGGCGAAGTCGGCCACCACCACGTCTTCATACTTCACGCGGGCGGTTTCCTTCATGACGGCGCTGGCGACCAGCATGTCTTGCAGCTTCGCCATGGCCTCGGCCGTTACCAGCGGCGATGTCTTCCAGATCTGGTACTGCTTGTAGCGTTCGATCGCTTCGGTCACGGCGCCCTGGTCCATGCCGGGGAAGAACGTCATGATCTGCGGGGTCAGCGTGGCGGCGGGGGTGTCCTTCACGTACTTTTCGGCGCGCGCGACCACATCGGTCCAGGCCTGGATGACCTTGGGGTTGTCGCGGATGTATTTGTCCGTGGCGGTGAAGACGGTGTAGTCCACCTGGCCCACTTCATGGCCGACGGAAGCCACGATATAACCCTTGCCATTGCGTACCAGTTCGCCGGCCTCGGGTTCCAGGAAGATGCCGTATTCGCCTTGCCCCGCCATCCACGCGCCAGCGCGTGCCGGAATGCCGATGTTGTTCAGCAGTTTCACGTCCTTCTGCGGGTCAAGCCCGTGCTTGCGCAACGCGGTTTCCAGGAACACGATGGGGTTGGACCCGGGCCGAAAGCCGATGACGTCCTTGCCCTTGAGCATAGACCAGTCGAACTTGTCGATGGGCTTGCGCGCCAAGAGGAAGAACCCGTCGGTGGCCGTCAGGCCGGCGAATATCTTCGGCTTGACCGGCGACTCGCTGTTCTGCACATAGATGGAGGCTTCGGGCCCGATCAGCACGATGTCGGCGCTGCCCGACAGCAGGGCCGTCATGCCCTTGTCGGTGCCCTGGGAGGTCTTCATGGACACGTCCAGCCCGGCGTCCTTGAAATACCCCTGCGACAGGGCCACGTACTTGGGCACGTAGAGGATGGAACGCACCACCTCTTCGTAGCGGACCTTCACGGGGGGATTCAGGGCTTCGGCGTGGGCGGCCAGCGGAATGAACAGCGCGAGCAGCGCCGCGCCCGCCAGGCGGGGCAATGGCAAGGATTTCACGGGACTTTCTCCTGCGTCTTGTATGGCACGCCGAAACCCGGCGCAACACGGCCAATGGGATGGAATCGACAACAACAACAGGGAAGCCCGAACGATCGCTGCCCGGGCCGTAAGGCATGGATCGAATACTATATTCAATACAAATGGGCGACAAGTATTTTGCGATTGGCGTTTTTCTCTATGGACGAGCGCCGGCCAAGCCCGGAAAATTCAGGGCTTGAATACCACTTGGTATACAGGATTGGTTTTTATCGGGCGGGCAGGGCGCGCCGCCCGGGGCCCCTTCAGGCCAGGACGTCGTTCAGGAAGCGGGAAATGTCCGCTACCTCTTCGGCGCACACCGAATGCGGCATGGGATACGTGTGCCAGCGCACGTCGTAGCCCAAGCGCTTCAGTTCAGCCAGCGACGCTTCGGCGCGCGCCAGCGACACGACCGGGTCGTACTGGCCGTGGGCCATGAAGATCGGCGTGGCGTTGTTGGCGCTGTGGCGTTCGGCTTCGGCGGTGTCCACCAACGGCAGGTAGCCCGACAGCGCCATCATGCCCGCCAGTTTCTCCGGCAGGCGCAGGCCCGTGTGCAGCGTCATGGCGCTGCCTTGCGAAAACCCGGCCAGCACGATGTTGGACGTGGGGATGCCGCGGGCATTTTCGCGCGCGATCAGCTTGTGGATGGCCGCTTCGGAGGCCCGGATGCCCTTGGCGTCTTCCACGCGCACCAGGTCCATCACCAGGATGTCGTACCAGGAGCGCATCGCCATGCCGTTGTTGATCGTCACGCGCTGCACCGGCGCGTTCGGGAACACGAAGCGCACGCCCAGGCCCGCGGGCAGGTCCAGCTCCGGCACGATGGGCGCGAAGTCATTGCCGTCGGCGCCCAGGCCGTGCAGCCAGATCACGGCATGCGTGGGGTTGGAGGCGGTTTCGATCTCGATGCAATCGAGCAGGTCGGTGGAAGCGTTCATGGACGGCCGGCGGGAAAATCAGGGAAGGGGAATCAGAGCGTCAGGGTCTTCAAGGCCTGGAACAGCGCACGGTAGTGCTTCTTCTGCGGTTCCTGGCCTTGCAGCAGCGAGGCATTGCCCAGCTTTTCCTTGCGGGCGGCGCGGATCAGCGTGCGCAGTTGTTGCGCATCGGCTTGCGGATTGTTCGCCAGCAGCTTGGTCAGCAGGTCGTCGTCGTCCAGCAGGCGGTCGCGCAGCGTTTCCAGCCGGTGCATGGCGGCGGTTTCTTCGCGCGAGCCGTTTTCCCAGACGTCGAGCTGGGCGCGGATCTCGTCGGCGGGGGCGTCGCGCATCAGCTTGCCCACGAAGTGGACCTGACGGCGGCGGCCTTCGCGGCCGGTCGTGCGCTGCGCCATGCGGATCGCCTCATAGAGGCGTTCGGCCAGCGGCAGTTGCTTGAGGCGTTCGGGGGACAGTTCGATCAGCTGTTTGCCCAGGTCCAGCAAGGCGTGCATTTCGCGCTTGACCTGGGACTTGCTGGGACGGTCGTAGCCGTTTTCATCGTAACCGTCGTCGACGGATTCTTCTTCAGTATGGGAATTCATGGAAAACTGCGCAATGACAGACTTGGCTATGATAACCGTCTCTGCAAATTGGACAGCAATGGTTAAATCCTCCTCATCCTTGCCGCTGGCGGCGAATCACGCGCGTTTTTCCGAACTCGTCGAACAAACCCTCGCCTATGCGCGCCAGATCGGCGCCTCGGACGCCGCGGCGGAAGTCTCGGAAAGCCTGGGCCTGTCGGTCTCGGTCCGAAAGAACGACATCGAAACCGTTGAGCAGACGCGCGACCGCTCGCTGGACCTGACGGTCTACGCCGGCCAGAGCCGCGGGTCCGCCTCGACCTCCGACTTTTCCGAAGCGGCCTTGCGCCAGACGGTCGAAGCCGCCTGGCACATTGCCCGCCATACCGCCGCCGATCCGGCCGCCGGCCTGCCCGACGCCGACCAGCTGGCCACCGAATTCCCCGACCTGGACCTGCACCGCGCCTGGAGCGTGTCCACTGAAGAAGCCGCCGAACTCGCGCTGCGCGCCGAACGCGCCGCGCGCGACGTCGACGCCCGCATCACCAACACCGACGGCGCCACCGTGGGCACCTACGAAGGCCAGTTCGTGATGGGCAACACCCGGGGCTTCCTGGGCGGCTACCCGTATTCGCGCCACAGCCTGTCCGTGGCGCCCATCGCGGGTCGCGGCAACGGCATGCAGCGTGACTACTGGTACACGTCGGAGCGCGATCCGGCCAAGCTGGCTTCGCCCGAGGCCATCGGCCGCTACGCCGCCGAGCGCACGCTGAGCCGCCTGTCGGCCCGCCGCATCCGCACCGGCAAATTCCCCGTCCTGTTCGAGGCGCCGCTGGCGCTGGGACTGGTCGGCGCGCTGACCCAGGCCGTCAACGGCGGGGCGCTCTACCGCAAGGCCAGCTTCCTGGTGGACTCGCTGGGCAAGCCGATCTTCCCCAAGCACATCAATCTGACCGAAGATCCCCACATCCGCGGCGGCATGGGCAGCTCGCCGTTTGACGACGAGGGCGTGCGCACGCGTCGCCGCGACGTGGTGTCGGCCGGCGTGCTGGAAGGCTATTTCCTGTCGTCCTACACCGCCCGCAAGCTGGGCATGGCCACCACCGGCAACGCCGGCGGCTCGCACAATCTGGTGTTCAGCTCCACGCTGACCAAGCGCGGCGACAACTTCGAAGCCATGCTGAAGAAGCTGGGCACGGGCTTTCTCGTCACCGAACTGATCGGCCAGGGCGTCAACTACGTCACGGGCGACTACTCGCGCGGCGCGTTCGGCTACTGGGTGGAAAACGGCAAGATCCAGCATGCCGTCCAGGAAATCACCATCGCCGGCAATCTGGCGGACATGTTCCAGCAGATCGTCGCCGTGGGCGCGGACACCATTTCGCGCGGCACCAAGACCACCGGCTCGATCCTGATCGAGCAAATGGCCATCGCGGGGACCTGATCCCCCTCACGCGCGGGCGGGGCCGCCGCCCGCGCGTCTTCGC
>NZ_DBHKZA010000027.1:0-30941 GCF_057314935.1 Achromobacter sp. | reverse complement strand
TCTTTGCATTCCCTTACCGGCTCGGGAATTCCTCTAGCGATTCCCACCCCCGTCAGCGTGTAATATCCGGCGGGTATTGCTCGAAGTCCCAGGTGTTGCAGTAAGGAGCAAAGAGATGCAACGACGTTCATTCTTGAAGCACGCCGGACTCGGCGCCGTCGCCACGGGAGCCGCCGTCAGCACGCCTGCGTTCGCGCAGGACATGCCGTCATTGAGCTGGCGTCTGTCGTCCGCATTCCCCGCTGCCCTGGACCTGCGCATCGGCGCCGGCGAGCATTTCTGCAAGTTCGTCTCGGAAGCCACGGGCGGCAAATTCAACATCCGCCACTTCCCCGACGGCGAAATCGTCCCGGCCTCGGACCTGCTGGAAGCCGTCTCCACCAGCAAGGTGGAATGCGGCCACGGATCGTCGCGCCTCTTCTTCGCCAAAAATCCCGCCTTCTGCTTCGACGCCGCCGTGCCCTTCGGGTTGAACGCGCGCCAGATGAACGCGTGGATGAGCGAAGGCGACGGACTGCGCCTGACCCGCGAACTCTTCAAGCCGGAAAAGATCATCAATTTCCCGCTGGGCAATACCGGTGCGCAAATGGGTGGCTGGTACACCCGCGAAATCAAGCGCCTGGCCGACCTGAAAGACCTGAAGATGCGGGTGAGCGGGCTGGCCGCCGACGTGTTGGGGCGCATGGGCGTCTCGCCACAAGCGGCGGACCCGGCCAAGCCGCTGGCCGAAGCCTTTGAGAAAGACGGGCTGCAGGCTGTGGCTGGCGCGGGCGCCTATGACGACGACAAGCTGGGTCTGAATAAGGTAGCTAAGTATTACTACGCACCCGGCTGGTGGGCGGGCGGCGAACAGCTGTCCCTCTACATCAACGACGAGGCCTGGAACAAGCTGCCCAAGCACTACCAGGCAGTGGTGCAGGCCGCGTCGCTGGCCGCGCATGTCTCGCTGACGGCGCGCTACGACGCCCGCAACCCGGCCGCGCTGGCGCAATTGACGGCAAGCGGCGCGCAAATCCGCACATTTCCGCGCGCCATCATGGACGTGGCGTTCGAAACGACGCAGCAGGCTTACAAGGACTTGGCGGCCAAAGACCCGAAGTTCAAGGCCATACACGACAGTTACATGGGCTTTCGCGACAGCGAGATGCCGTGGTTCCGCTTGACCGAAAGCGCCTATGGCCAGTACCTGGGCGTGGCGCTGTCGGGCAGGTAGCAGGGAGGTCCGCCGCAGGCTGAACGGCATTCGGTGGAGAGTAGGGTTTTTGCTAGTAATACCGCGTTTTTTACAAAAAAATGGGCGGTTTTCGGGCTTTTCTCGAACCACATTCGAGTTTCGGCCTGATACAAAGGAGTAATATCCCGGGTCTTGACGCGCAATCATGGCGCCTTTAGGCGGCATAAGACGTCAATCCGGCGGGATTACACCAGCCCGGATTACCAATATTCCGAGACAGACTTTAAGGTGGTATCAACCATGCAATCCAAGACCAAGAAGCTGCTGGCCGCGCTGATCGCCGCCGGTATCGTCCCGGCTGCGCACGCGGCTGACATCAAGCTGGGTGTGGCGGAAGCCCTGTCCGGCGGCGCCGCCCAATACGGCGTCTCGATCCGCAATGGTTTCCAGCTTGCCGCTGATGAAATCAACGCTGCGGGCGGTATCAACGGCAACAAGCTCGTGCTGGTGGTCGAGGACGAACAAGGCAAGAAAGAAGAAGCCATCAACGTCTTCAAGAAGCTGATCTTCAAGGACAACGTCCTGATGGTCTTCGGCCCGACGCTGTCGAACTCGGCCCAAGCCGCCGACCCGATCGCCCAGGCTGCCAAGACGGTCGCCTTCGGCACGTCCAACACCGCCGACGGCATTACCTCCATCGGCAACTACGTGTTCCGCAACTCGGTCACCGAAGCCGACGTGCTGCCGGCCACCATCTCCACCGTCAAGGCCAAGACCGGCCTGAAGAACGTGGCGGTGCTCTACGGCAACGACGACGTCTTCACCAAGAGCGGCTACGACAACTTCAAGAAGGCCCTGGAAGACCAGAAGATCCCGGTCACCACGACCGAAACGTTCGCCAAGGGCGACGTGGACTTCAAGGCCCAGCTGACCAAGATCAAGGGCACCAACCCCGACGCCATCGTGCTGTCCGCACTGCTGGCCGAAGGCGCCCCGATCATGGTGCAGGCACGCCAACTGGGCCTGAACGTGCCCGTCATCGGCGGCAACGGCATGAACTCGGTCAAGATTTTCGACCTGGCCCCTGGCGGCGCATCGAACAATCTGTGGATCGGCAGCCCGTGGTCGATCGAGAACAAGGCCCCCGAGAACGTCAAGTTCATCGACGCGTACAAGGCCAAGTTCAACGGTTCGCCCGACCAGTTCGCAGCCCAGTCGTATGACGCCATGTACATCGTGGCCCAGGCGCTGAAGAACACCAAGATCACCGGCGAACTGGCCAAGGACCGCGCTGCCCTGCGCGACGCCCTGCCTGCCGTGACCTGGACCGGCGCCACCGGCGCGTTCAAGTTCCGTCAAGCCAACGACCGCGCCGGCAAGCCGGCCGGCTACGACGCCGACCAGGCGCCGATCGTCAGCGTGACCAAGGACGGCAAGTACGTCATCGAGAAGTAAGCAGTACGCATCCCCGCGCGGGGGGATGCGCCTTGCGGACGGCAGCGCTGTCCGCAAGGCGCTTTTTATCGTAGGGCCGTCCCAAGACAAAAATGGCCTCCCCCGGGGAGAGCCAGACCACGCAGCGGGCGCGTGGAGGCCCTCATAAATCTGGAAAGTCCCATCATGTTCGAACAACAATTCGTCAATGCCTTGTCGCTGGGCTGTGTGTATGCACTGTTCGCGCTGGGCTTCACGCTGATCTTCGGCGTGCTCGGGGTGATCAACCTGGCGCATGGCGCCGTCTTCATGGTTGGCGCCTACGCGGCACTGTTCGTCGTCCAGCAATTCGGCCTGCCCCTGTGGGGTGCGCTGATGGTCGCGTTCTTCGTGGCCGGCTTCACCGGGGTCATCATCGATTACCTGGTGCTCAAGCCCCTGCGCAAGCGCAACGCGCCGCACTTGATCCCCATGATCGCCACGATTGGCGTGGGCATCATCCTGAACAACGGCGCCCAAAGCATTTTCGGCGCCAGCAACCTGCGCTTCCCGCACGGCACCGTGCCCGAGGAAGTGATCGAAATCGCCGGCCTGCACCTGACCGTCATCGAGCTGGGCATCATCTTCCTGTCGTTCGCGCTGATGGCCGTGCTGATGTACGTCATGCGCCGCACGCAGTTCGGCCGCGCGCTGCGCGCGATCGCCGAATCGCCCAAGGCCGCCTGGCTGCTTGGCATCAACGTCGAAAAACTGTTCGTCACGACCTCGTTCGCCGCCGCTGCCCTGGGCGGCGTGGCCGGCGTGCTGATCGGGCTGTATTCGAACGCGCTGTTCCCCCTGATGGGCCAGCCGATGCTGCACAAGGGCATCGCGGTCATCATCCTGGGCGGCATGGGCGACATCCGCGGCGCCATGCTGGGCGGGCTCTTCCTGGGCTTCGCCGAGGTGCTGTCGGTCGCGTACGTCGGCTCCACCATGCGCGATGCGGTGGCTTTCGGCCTGCTGTTCCTGATCCTGCTGGTGCGCCCGCAAGGTCTGTTCGGCAAAGTGGTTCAACGCAAGGCTTAAAGAATGAGCGGATTCGAAAACTTCTGGGCCATCTACGGCAACCTGGTGCTCACGCTGGGCACCAATGCCCTGCTGGCCCTCTCCATCTGGCTGACCCTGGCTTGCGGCATGCTGGCCATGGCCAACGCCGCTTTCATGGGCATCGGGGCGTACACCGCCGCGCTGCTCACCATGAACTACGACGCCCCGTTCACGGTCGCCTTGGCCGGCGGCATGGCGGCGCCCGCGCTGGTGGCGGCGCTGATCGGCCTGCCGACCTTGCGCTTGTCAGGGGTCTATCTGGCCATGGCCACGCTGGGCTTCGGTGAAGTCGTGCGCGTGACCATCCTGAACACCGAGTCCCTCACGGGCGGTGCGCTGGGCTTGAACGGCATTCCCCAGCTGACGCAGTGGTGGCATGTGGTGCTGGCGGTCGTCATCGTCCTATTCGTGCTCTGGCGCGTGCGCGCCTCCAAGATCGGCCGCTCGTTCGACGCCATCCGCGGCGACGAAACGGCCGCAGGCCTGATGGGCATCGACGTGCGCGCCAACAAGATGCTGGCCTTCGTGGCCGGCGCGATGATCGCAGGCCTGGCCGGCGCCCTGAACGCGCACCTGACCTTCTTCATCGGTCCCAACGAATACGGTTTCGACCGGGGCGTTGAAATCCTGACGATGGCCATCCTGGGCGGCATCGGCGGCCTGGCGGGTCCCGTGCTGGGCAGCTTCATCATTACGGTGCTGCCCGAGCTGCTGCGCGGCTTCGCGGATTTGCGTCTGATCGCGAACGGAGTGATTCTGGTGGTGATTGTGTTGTTCCTGCCGCAAGGCATCTGGGACCCGGCGCGCTTCAAGCGCTGGGCGCGTCAAGGCCGTCAGGGAGGTAAGCGCCATGCTTGAGCTTTCCTCCGTCTCCAAGAGCTTCGGCGGCCTGCATGTGCTGCATGACGTCAGCCTGTCCGTGCCCGAAGGCGCGATCTTCGGCCTGATCGGCCCCAACGGCGCCGGCAAGACCACGGTGTTCAACCTGATCACCGGCCTGTTGCCGCCCAGCGGCGGCTCGATCACGTTCAACGGCCAAAGCGTGCTGGGCAAGAAGCCGCACAGCATCACGCGCATGGGCATCGCCCGCACGTTCCAGAACATCCGTCTCTTCAAAGAGATGACGTTGCTGGAAAACGTGGTGGTGGGCGCCTATCGCCACATGAACTACGGCTTCCCCAGCCTGCTGCTGGGCCTGCCGGGCTACCGCGAGCACGAAAAGCGCGCCCGCGAGCGCGCCCACGAGCTGCTGACGTGGATGCGCCTGGACCACAAGGCCAACGACCTGGCCGATAACCTGTCCTACGGCGAACAGCGCCGCCTGGAGCTGGCGCGCGCGCTGGCCACCGAGCCCAAGCTGTTGCTGCTGGACGAGCCGGTCGCCGGCATGAATACCGGCGAACGCGCCGAACTCATGCGCGAGATCCTGGCGATCCGCGATCGCGGCTACACCATCCTGATGATCGAGCACGACATGCGCTTCGTCATGGGCCTGTGCGAACGCATCGCGGTGCTGAACTTCGGCAAGATCATCGCTTGCGGCGGTCCCGAAGAGATCCGCAACAATGAGCAGGTCATCGAGGCCTACCTGGGCCGCGAAGACGACGAAGACACCGAACAAGCGGAGGCCGCCAAATGAGCGTTATGCTGGAAGTCCGCGGACTCGAGGTCAACTACGGCCATATCGAAGCCGTCCGCGGCATTGACCTGGACCTGAACGCCAAAGAAATCACCGCCCTGGTCGGCGCCAACGGCGCCGGCAAATCGACCACGTTGCTGGCGCTGTCGGGCTTGCTGCCCAAAGCGCGCGGCCGCATCCTGTTCGAAGGCGAAGACGTCACCAACCTGGCCCCGCACCAGCTCGTGGCGCGCGGCATCGTGCAGGTGCCGGAAGGCCGGGCCATCCTCACCACCATGACGGTGCTGGAAAACCTGGAGCTGGGCGCCTACCGCCGCGGCCTGAAGAACGTGGATTCCGACCTGGAATACGTGTTCAACCTGTTTCCGCGCCTGAAAGAGCGGATCACCGGCATCGCCGGCAACCTGTCGGGCGGCGAACAGCAGATGCTCGCCATCGGCCGGGCCTTGATGGCCAAGCCCCGCCTGCTGCTGCTGGACGAACCGTCGATGGGCCTGGCGCCGATCGTCGTGCAGGAGATCTTCCGTTCGCTGCGCGCCATCAACGCCGACGGCCTGACCCTGTTCCTGGTGGAGCAGAACGTGCGCCAGGCGCTGAAGATCGCCCAGAACGGCTATGTGCTCGAGAACGGCGCCATGGCGCTGACCGGCACCGGGCGCGAACTGCTGGGCCATCCGCGGGTGCTGGAAGCGTATCTGGGCGCCTGAGCGCGCCCCTGCGTCGGGGCTTTGTCCCCGAATTGCATGTGCGCTGGCTGCAACATGGCTTGCGGCCAGCCACCGCCTGAGGTTTTTTGCGCTTGCCCATTTTTTGAGCAACCGTGTTAGAATTTCAGGCTTTCCCTCATTTTGACCATTGCACGGGCGGGTAATAACGCTTAGGCGGGACGTCATAAAGATAAGGCCCGGGACTTGAAATCCAACGATTTCACGTCGCCAGGACTCTTGTCTAGTTGGGGAAAGAACACTGGCTAGACGTTCTAGTCAGCAAGAACTTTTTATTCTTAGGAACCATCATGAAGACCTTTGTGGCCAAGCCGCATGAAGTCCAACGTGACTGGTTTGTGATCGACGCCAAGGGCAAAGTCCTCGGTCGTGTGGCCAGCGAAGTCGCACGTCGTCTGCGTGGCAAGCACAAACCTGAATTCACGCCGCACGTTGATACCGGCGATTACATCGTCATCATCAACGCATCCGATATCGTCGTTACCGGTACCAAGGCGAAGGACAAGAAGTACTTCCGCCACACCACGTACCCGGGCGGTATCCGCGAAACGAACTTCGAGAAAATGCAAGAGCGTTTTCCCGGTCGCGCCATTCAGAAGGCCGTCAAGGGCATGCTGCCCAAGGGTCCTCTGGGCTACGCCATGATCAAGAAGCTGAAGGTCTATGCCGGTGCCGAGCACCCGCACACCGCCCAGCAGCCCAAGACGCTGGATATCTAAGGAAACGCCATGATCGGTAACTGGAATTACGGAACCGGCCGTCGCAAAACTTCGGTGGCTCGCGTTTTCATCAAGAAGGGCACGGGTAAGATCGTTGTCAACGGCAAGCCCGTCGACGAGTTCTTCGCCCGCGAAACTGGCCGCATGATCGTGCGCCAGCCGCTGGAACTGACCGGCCACCTGGAATCGTTCGACATCAAAGTCAACGTCCACGGCGGCGGTGAAACCGGCCAGGCCGGCGCAGTCCGTCACGGCATCACGCGTGCCCTGATCGACTACGACGCGACCCTGAAGCCCGCACTGTCGCAAGCTGGCTTTGTGACCCGCGATGCCCGTGAAGTCGAACGTAAGAAGGTCGGCTTCCGCAAGGCACGTCGTCGCAAGCAGTTCAGCAAGCGTTAATGTTGCTGCAAAAAACCCGCTTCGGCGGGTTTTTTGTTTTTGGGCGGACGCGGCGCAGATGCCCCGGCCGCCCCGCGCGGAACTCCGCGCACCCCGTCCGGTCGGACAAAGGGGTTCGCGCACCAATTTTGGCACGGTGCGGGAAGACCCGTTTCCCGAGCGATACAATCTAGCCTCGTTCTACGAAGAGCACACCATCATGGCCCAAGCATCGAACACCCGTATCAAGGTTGGTATCGTCGGCGGCACCGGTTATACCGGCGTCGAGCTGCTGCGCTTGCTGTCGCAGCATCCCAATGTGGAATTGACCGCCATCACGTCCCGCAAGGAAGACGGGCTGCCGGTGGCTGACATGTATCCGAACCTGCGCGGCCGCGTGAACCTGGCCTTCTCGGCGCCGGAAAAGGCCACGCTGACGGATTGCGACGTGGTGTTCTTCGCGACGCCGCACGGCGTGGCGATGGCGCAAGCCCAGGAACTGATCGCCGCGGGCACCCGCGTCATCGACCTGGCCGCCGATTTCCGCCTGCAGGACATCCCCACCTTCGAACGCTGGTACAAGATTCCCCATACCTGCCCGGACATCCTGGCCGAATCGCAATACGGCCTGGTGGAACTGAACCGCGAAGCCATCGCCCGCGCGCGCGTCATCGGCAATCCCGGCTGCTATCCCACCACCGTGCTGCTGGGTCTGGCTCCGCTGCTGGAAGGCGGCAAGGCGCTGGTCGATGCGCAAACCCTGATCGCCGACTGCAAGTCGGGCGTGTCGGGCGCTGGCCGCAAGGCGGAAGTGGGTTCGCTGTTCTCGGAAGCGTCCGACAACTTCAAGGCCTACGGCGTGGCCGGTCACCGCCACCATCCGGAAATCGTCGCCCAGCTGGAGAAGATCTCCGGCGGCAAGGTCGGCCTGACCTTCGTGCCGCACCTGGTGCCGATGATCCGCGGCATGTTCTCCACGATCTACGCCCGCATCCTGCCCGAAGCCCGCGACACGGACTTCCAGGCCCTGTTCGAGCAACGCTACGCCAACGAACCCTTCGTGGACGTGATGCCGGCAGGCAGCTTGCCTGAAACCCGATCGGTGCGCGCGTCGAACAACCTGCGCATCGCGCTGAGCCGTCCGGGCAATGGCGACCAGCTGATCGTCCTGGTCGTGCAAGACAATCTGGTCAAGGGCGCCGCCGGCCAAGCCGTCCAGAACATGAACCTGATGTTCGGCGTGCCCGAATCGACGGGCCTGGATCAGGTCGCTATCCTGCCCTGATGCCTGGATCGGGCGACGGCTCCGGCCGCCGCCCCTCTGCTTCCCATGCCTGTCGACTCCCCCGCCACACCGCCTTCCCGCCCCGCCGGCGGGCTGCTGCGCGTGGCGGCCGGGCTGCTGGTCGGCGTGCTGCTGGGCGGCGTCGCCGGCTACTTCCATGCCCAGCGGCAAGCCCAGCCGCAGGACGCCGTCGTCATCAGCGCGGCGCAAGCCGAGGCGCAGCAAGAGGCCATGCGCCAGCAGGCCACGCAATTGCGCTACACGCAGGGCCAGCTGGATACCGCCGATGGCGAACTCGTCATCGAGCGCGCCGCCCGCCAGGAACTTGAATCCCAATTGCGCGCCGTGCAGGCCGAAGTGGGCCGTGTACGCGACCAGTTGGCCTTCTACGAACAATTGCTGCCTCCCGGGCCGGAAGGCTCGGTGGACATTCGGGGCGTGCAGATCGACCGCGAAGGCGGCGGGCTGCGCTACAAGGTGCTGTTGATGCGCAGCGGGCGCAACGGCGGCGCGTCGTTTGCGGGCGCGCTGCGTTTCCAGGCCACGGGCGTCCTGAAGGGCGAAACGGTTACCGTGGATTTGGCCCCCCTGCAGGTCAAGGCTGAAACCGGGCCAGTGACCGCCACCGGCGAATCCACCACGGCGGCGTCGCTGGCCCTGCAATTCGACCAATACCAGCGCAGCCAGGGCGTTCTGGCGGTGCCCGAGGGTTTTGTCCCCGAAAGCGTCACCGTCAGCGTTCTGGAAGGCGATACCGTCCGCGCCTCGCGCAGTATCAAACTGGAACTTTGAGTCTAGTCAAGCCCTGCGCTATAGTGACACTATGCGAGCGCCGTTGCCGCTCACCGAAATATGGCCTATCCGGCCAGGAGTGAACCATGAATGCAGTGACCGAAACCGTCGACCTCCAGGCCGCCCCGCCTGTTCCTTTGGTATTTACTGACTCGGCTGCCGCCAAAGTGAAGGATTTGTTGGCCGAAGAAGGCAACCCTGAGCTGAAGCTGCGCGTGTTTGTCCAGGGTGGCGGCTGTTCGGGCTTCCAGTACGGCTTCACGTTCGACGAAGTCGTGAACGAAGACGACACCGTGCTGGACAAGGCCGGCGTTCAACTGCTGGTTGACCCGATGAGCTTCCAATACCTGGTCGGCGCCGAAATCGACTACAAGGAAGACCTGGAAGGCGCGCAGTTCGTCATCCGCAATCCCAACGCCAGCACCACCTGCGGCTGCGGTTCTTCGTTCTCGGTGTAATTCCTTACCGGTTCGGGAAAGCAAAAGCCCTTCGGCATGCCGAAGGGCTTTTTGTTTTTGGGCGGCCTCTGGCGCGATCCTGCGTTCCTGCCCGCTTCAAGCGGGATATAGCGCGCCCAGGATCCGGGCCCCGCGCGCGCCCGTGACGGCCGGCAGCCCGGCGGGCCGGCGTTCGACGAACGCCTGCGCCAGCCACGCGAAGGCCAGCGCTTCGACTTGCTGCGCGGGCACGCCCAGCGCATCGGTCGGTTGCACCGGACGCTGCAGGCAATATGCCAGTTCACGCATCAGGCCGGCGTTATACGCGCCGCCGCCGCATACGAAGACCTCCTGCGTGCCTGCTGCGGCCGCGTCGATGGCGTTGGCGACCGTTCTGGCAGTCAGGCGCTGCAGCGTCGCCTGCACGTCTTCAGCGGCCGGCTTGGGGCCGTCGAACGCGGCCAGCCGGTCGTCCAGCCATTGCAGGTTGAACAGGTCGCGTCCGGTGGACTTGGGCGGGGGCAGGGCGAACCAGGGCTCGCTGGCGATCAGTTGTTCCAGCAAGGGCGCCACTACCTGGCCCGTGGCGGCCCAGCGGCCGTCGGCGTCATAAGGCTGCCCCTGATGGCGTTGGCACCAGGCGTCCAGGAAAACGTTGGCCGGGCCGGTATCGAAGCCGCGCGCCGGCTGGCCGGGCGCAAGCAGCGTGACGTTCGCGATGCCGCCCAGATTGAGGACGGCGCGGCCATGCTGTGCGCCGAAGATCGCGGCATGGAACGGCGGCACCAGCGGCGCGCCCTGGCCGCCAGCGGCCACGTCGCGGCTGCGGAAGTCCGCGACGACGTCGATGCCGGTCAATTCCGCCAGCAGGGCGGGCGCGTTGAGCTGCACGGTATAGCCGCTATCCGGCCGGTGCCGGACGGTCTGTCCGTGCGCACCGATGGCGGTTACGGCATTCGCCGCAAGGCCGGCGTCCTGGAGCAGGGCGGAGACTGCCTGGCCGTACAGTCGGGCGAGCGCGTTCGCGGCCAGCGCGGCGCGCGCCAGCTCGTCGTCGCCCGACAGGTTCAGCGCCAGCAGCTCGCGGCGCAGGTTCTCGGGCATGGGCAGGCTGGCGCTGGCAAGCACGTGCGGCGCCTGGCCGGCGTCCAGTCGGACGAGCACGCCGTCGACGCCGTCGACGCTGGTGCCGGACATCAAGCCGATGTAGAGCGCTGGGTTGCCCTGCGGGCGGGGTGCGGAGGAATTCACGGGCGCCTCTGAAAGAAGAAAGGCGGCCGGCAGAATCTGCACGGGCCGCCTTTTTGGGACGTTTCGCTGCGGCGGGCCGGTTAGCGGCTGGCCACGTTGGTCAGGGCATCAGGCAGCGTTTGCTGGAACTCGGTCAGCAGCTGGATCTGCTGCTTGTACGGCGCCACGGCCTGGTTGAACGCGCGGACTTCCGCAGGTTCCAGGGCGCGGGCGACCGGCAGGTCTACCGACAGCGGGTCGATCGGCTGGTTGTCCACGCGGAACTCGTAGTGCAGGTGCGGGCCGGTGGCCCAGCCGGTGGCGCCCACGTAGCCCAGCAATTGGCCTTGCGAGATCTTCGAGCCCTTGGTGATGCCTTCGGCGATGCGGCTTTGGTGGGCATACAGCGTGGAGTACTTGCCGTGATGCTTCACGATGACCACGTTGCCGTAGCCGTTCTGCCAGCCGGAGAACTCGACCGTGCCGTCCGCCGTGGAGTGGATCGGCGTGCCCGACGGCGCGGCGTAGTCCACGCCCTTGTGGCCCGTCCAGGTCTTGTGGATGGGGTGCATGCGCATGCCGAACGTCGAGCTGATGCGGCTGAACTTCAAGGCGGTGCGCAGGAACGCGCCGCGCAGGCTGGTGCCGTCGAAGTCGTAGTACGAACCGCTCTTTTCGTCGGGGCTGAACCAGACGGCGCTGTAGGTCTTGCCGCCGTTGATGAATTCCAGGGCCAGCACGCGGCCGGCGCCGGCGTAGCGGCCGTCGTGCGAGCGCACTTCGTAGACCACGCGGAACTGGTCGCCCTGGCGCAGGTCACGCAGGAAGTCGATCTTGGCGCTGAGGATGTCGGCCATCTGCATGGTGACCGAGTCCGGGATGCCGGCGGCGTCCGTGGCGCCGAACAGCGACGACTTGATCGTGCCCACGGCGACGCGGGTCTGGCGGTCGGTGCTTTCGGTGACTTCCTCGGCCTTGTAGCTGTCGCCGGACGGGGCCACGTGCAGCATGCGCGTCACGACCTGGCCGTCGGTCTCATTGCCGGGGGTGTGAATGTAGCGCAGCCAGATCAGGTTGCCCTGATCGTCCGTGGCGGCCTGGACGGAGCGGCCCGGGTACAGCTTGTAGATGCTGCGGGCGCTGGCGTCGTGCGTCAGGAAGGTCTGCAGGTTCGGGGCGTCCAGCTCCAGGCGTTGCAGCACGGCGGCCAGCGTATCCCCGGCACGGATGCGGGTTTCGCTGATGTACGGCGCGGCGCTGGGGCTGCTGACTTCGACTTGCTCGGCGGTCAGCGGCAGCACGCTCTGGATGATGCGGGACGGGGGGAGTTCGGTGCGGTCGGGTTGCTGCACCATGCCGAGGGCGGCGGCGCCTGCAAACAGACCGATAGCGGAGACGAGAAGAGTGCGACGGAAAAGTCCCGAGCGATGCGGCTTGGGCTCAACGGGCGCAAACAGGGCAGCAACTTTGCGCTTGATGCTACTCGCCAGTTCGTGGAGGCCACGATTCATCGTGAAGATACCCTCTCAGGTGGCTTGAGCTCGCAGGGTGCGTAACACGAACGGCCCCTGCGCGCCACGAATTCGGGGGCAAGGGCTGCTGGCGCAGGGCGCATCTTGTGAACAACGGGTGGTAGGCCGAACCGCAACTGCGAACTGCGTATAGATAGCAGTTGCGTATGATTGGGCGGTATCCTAGCTGATTCGGCTAGAATTTTCGATAGTTTTCGTCACTTTTTACACCTTTTTGTCGGCTGAAGCCGCGTTGGTCCCCCTGCCATGTCACCCTCAGAAGCCCCTATCACTCCCGAAGTCGAAGCCGATCTGCGTATAGCCAAGCGCGGCTGCGACGAGTTGCTGGTCGAGTCCGAATTCGCTCGCAAGCTGGCCAAGAGCCGCGCCACCGGCGTGCCCCTGCGTATCAAGCTGGGGCTGGATCCCACCGCGCCGGACATCCATCTGGGCCACACCGTGGTGCTGAACAAGATGCGCCAGCTGCAGGACCTCGGCCACAACGTCATTTTCCTGATCGGCGATTTCACGTCGACCATCGGCGATCCCAGCGGCCGCAACAGCACCCGCCCGCCGCTCACGCGCGAGCAGATCGAGGCCAACGCCAAGACCTACTACGCGCAGGCCAGCCTGGTGCTGGACCCCGCCCGCACCGAGATCCGTTACAACTCCGAGTGGTGCGATCCGCTGGGCGCCCGCGGCATGATCCAGCTGGCGTCGCGCTACACCGTGGCCCGCATGATGGAACGCGAGGACTTCACCAAGCGCTTCAAGGGCGGCATCCCGATTTCGGTTCACGAATTCCTGTACCCGCTGATGCAGGGCTATGACTCGGTGGCGCTGAAGTCCGATCTGGAGCTGGGGGGCACCGATCAGAAGTTCAACCTGCTGGTCGGGCGCGAGCTGCAAAAGGAATATGGCCAGGAGCCCCAGTGCATCCTGACGATGCCGCTGCTGGTGGGCACCGACGGCGTAGAGAAGATGTCCAAGTCCAAGGGCAACTACATCGGCATTTCGGAGTCGCCCGATTCGATGTTCGGCAAGCTCATGTCGATTTCGGACACGCTGATGTGGCGCTACTTCGAACTGCTGTCGTTCCGTTCGCTGGAAGACATCGCGGCCCTCAAGCAAGAGACCGATAGCGGACGCAACCCGCGCGATGCCAAAGTCATGCTGGCTCAGGAAATCATCACGCGCTTCCATTCGGCGCGCGCGGCCGACGAAGCGCTGGCGTCCTTTGAAGCACGCTTCCGGGATGGTGCCATTCCGGAAGACATGCCCGAAGTGAATATCGGCGGCGCGCCGGTGGGCATCCTGAAGCTGCTGCGCGAAGCGGGCCTGGTCGCATCGGGTTCCGAGGCGCAGCGCAATGTGGAGCAGGGCGGCGTGCGCGTCAACGGCGATCGGATCGAGGATAAATCGTTGCAATTGCCCGCGGGGACTTACGTCGTCCAGGTGGGCAAGCGCAAGTTCGCGCGTGTTAACTTGAACCCATGATTGCGAAGTTTTGATACGCTGAGGGTACAGGCGGGGGCGGGACGCCCTTGCGGCACTTCAAGGAGCACGACATGAAACTTTCGAGTTTGTCTTTTTCCGATCACGAGTCGATTCCGGAGCGCTACGCCTTCGGCAAAATCGATGCGCAATCGCACGTCGCGCTGGCAGACAACTACAACCCGCAGTTTTCGTGGGACGACGTCCCGCCGGGAACGCAGTCGTTTGCGTTGATCTGCCACGATCCGGACGTGCCGTCGCGGCCTGACGACGTCAACCAGGAAGGCCGCGAAGTCCCGGCCGACCTGCCCCGGGTGGATTTCTTCCACTGGGTGCTGGTGGATCTGGCCGCCGACCTGCGCGAAATCGATGAAGGCGCCTTTTCCAACGGCATCACGCCGCGGGGCAAGGGCGGCCCCTTGGCGCCGATGGATGCGCGCCAGGGCATCAATTCGTATTCCTCGTGGTTCGCCAACGACCACGACATGAGCGGCGACTACTTCGGCTATGACGGCCCGTGCCCGCCCTGGAACGATTCGATCGTGCACCGCTACGTCTTCACGCTATACGCGCTGGACGTGCACAGCCTGAACCTGAACGGCTCGTTCACCGGCGAGGATGCGCTGCGCGCCATGCAGAAGCACGTGCTGGCGCAGGCCTCGGTCACGGGCACCTACACGCTCAATCCCAAACTGGCGCCCAAGCAGATCGGGGCGACCGAAGCGTAGCGCCAGCCGCTGACGCTGCGTAAAGAGGGCCGCGATTGCGGCCCTTTTTTTTGGGACGACGCAGGGCGGTCCCTTCCGGCTCTGCGGTGAGCCGCATTGCCATTGGTCCGCGATTTTCGGCCGAATCGAGCGCACAGCGTGGCGATTTGCTGGAATAGGAACAGCCCCATTTGGAGAGTCGAGCCATCGCGTGGACGGCGGCTGTGCTTCGTTCCATTTTGGTATAAAATTTTATACAGATGGATGGTAATGACGTTGGGAAAGGAAATACGCTGGATCGGTTCCGCCTATGTGGACTTGTTGAGATTTCCCGACGAGAGCCGGCGGCAGGCGGGATTTCAGCTCGGCAAGATTCAGGCTGGCCTTGAGCCGGATGATTGGAAGTCGCTGGATAACCTGGGCAGCGGAATTCGCGAGCTGCGCATCCGGGAGCGGGCGGGTTCGTTTCGAGTGATGTATGTCGCCAAGTTCGAAGAGGCGCTTTATGTCCTGCACGCATTTCAAAAGACGACGCGCGCCACGAGTCCCCGGGATCGCGACATCGTCACCGCCCGATATCGGGCGGTGATCAAGGCAAGGAGTACCGGCAAATGACGATCGACACCCAAGTTCGGCACGTGACCCCGTTCGGCGCGAACCTTTTCCTGGAATTGGGCTTTGCCCCCGCGGAAGCCAGGCGCCTGCAAGCCATCTCAATGAAACAGATCGATGACGCCAAGTTCCTGAAAGAGCAGCTCATGAGCGAGTTGGCGTCGTGGATCGCTCTGCATCATCTGAAACAGTCGGATGCCGCCAGGATCCTGATGGTTTCGCGGCCACGCGTATCAGATGTGGTGAACAAGAAAACCGCCAAATTCACGATCGATGCGCTGGTGGAAATGCTGGGTCGGACGGGTAAGTCGGTGACGCTCTCAGTGGTGACGCCAGCATCCTGAAAAAGGGCCGCGATTGCGGCCTTTTTTGCGTTCGCAGCCACTGTCCGTCAGGCGGCCGAACGCTTCAAGCGCAGCAGCGCCAGTCCGAAGGCGACGAAGATCGAGCCGACCAGGCGGTTCAGCCAGACCACGATGCGCGGTTGGCGCAGCAGGCGGCGGGCGCGGCGGGCGAGGGTGCCGTAGGTCAGCAACGAGACCAGCGACATGGCCATGAAGATGCCGGTCAGGATGAAGAATTGCGGCAGCAGCGGTTCGTGCGCGTTCAGGAATTGGGGGAACAGCGCGGTGAAGAACAGGATGGGTTTGGGATTCATGGCGGCCACGAAGGTGGCTTCCAGGTACAGCCGGCCCGGGCGGCGCGGCGCGGCGCCGACGGCGGCGTCTTCCGGCGGCGCAATGTGGGCGCGGCCCAGCAGGTGGCGCAGGCCGACGTAGATCAGATACGCGGCGCCTGCGATCTTCAAGGCCGTGAACAGCAGGGCGGAGGACTGCAGCACCACGCCCAGGCCGAGCATGGCCGCGGCCGACAGCAGGAACAACCCTGTGACGTTGCCCAGCGTGGACGGCACGACGGCGCGCACGCCGCCTGCCGCGCCGTTGCGGATGGCAAGCATCGTGGCGGGGCCCGGACTGATGACGCTGGCAGCAGCTACTAGCGAGTAGGTTATGAGGGTGGCGCTTTGCATGAAAGTTTCTCAAGTCGGATTGAGAGCGGTTTCCGGGCACGACGCGTTCGCGTGGTTTTCGTGCCCATCACGGGTATTTTGCCCCGCTTGGACGCATTTTGGCGGCAATTGAATCCGCCCGACGCGGTAAACTATCCAGCATTCTTCGGGTTTACCCACCCGACACGGCTTTCTCCTCTCTTACCGCCTCAGGAATCCCCCGTCATGTTTGACCGCAACCTCACCTTGTCCAAGGCTGACCCGGACGTTTGGGCCGCCATCCAGAAGGAAGACGTTCGCCAAGAGCAGCACATCGAGCTGATCGCTTCGGAGAACTACGCCAGCCCGGCCGTCATGGAAGCCCAGGGCACGCAGCTCACGAACAAGTACGCCGAAGGCTATCCGGGCAAGCGCTACTACGGCGGTTGCGAGTACGTGGACGTGGTCGAGCAGCTGGCCATCGACCGCCTGAAGCAGATCTTCGGCGCCGAAGCCGCCAACGTGCAGCCCAACTCGGGTTCGCAGGCCAACCAGGGCGTGTACATGGCCGTGCTGAAGCCGGGCGACACCGTGCTGGGCATGAGCCTGGCCGAAGGCGGCCACTTGACGCACGGCGCGTCGGTCAACGCCTCGGGCAAGCTGTACAACTTCATTTCGTACGGCCTGGACGAAAACGAAGTCCTGAACTACGAGCAAGTCGAACAGCTGGCCCGCGAACACAAGCCCAAGCTGATCGTGGCGGGCGCATCCGCCTACGCCCTGCACATCGATTTCGAACGCATGGCCCGCATCGCCCGTGAAAACGGCGCGCTGTTCATGGTCGACATCGCCCACTACGCGGGTCTGGTCGCCGGCGGCGCCTACCCCAACCCGGTGCCGCACGCCGACTTCGTCACCTCGACGACGCACAAGTCGCTGCGCGGTCCGCGCGGCGGCGTCATCATGATGAAGGCCGAGCACGAGAAGATCATCAACTCGGCGATCTTCCCCGGTATCCAGGGCGGTCCGCTAATGCACGTCATCGCCGGCAAGGCCGTGGCGTTCAAGGAAGCGCTGGAACCCGGCTTCAAGGATTACGCGCAGCAAGTGGTCAAGAATGCCAAGGTGCTGGCCGACACGCTGGTCAAGCGCGGCCTGCGCATCGTCTCCGGCCGTACCGAAAGCCACGTCATGCTGGTGGACCTGCGTGCCAAGGGCATCACGGGCAAGGAAGCGGAAGCCGTGCTGGGCCAGGCCCACATCACGGTCAACAAGAACGCCATCCCGAACGACCCGGAAAAGCCTTTCGTGACCAGCGGCATCCGCCTGGGCACGCCGGCCATGACCACCCGCGGTTTCACGGAAGCCGATGCCGAACTGACCGCCAACCTGATCGCCGACGTGCTGGACAATCCGCGTGACGAAGCCAACATCGCCGCCGTGCGCGCGCGCGTCAACGAACTGACCTCGCGCCTGCCGGTCTACGGCAAGAAGTAAGCAGCACTTTCCCCGGCCCCCAGGCTATCCGCCTCGGGGGCCAGACCAAAGGGACGGCCCCGCAAGGCGCCGTCCCTTTGCTTTCCCGGCGGCAGGCGCTATCCTCGAGCCGGCCCGTCCGTACTATTGGGGACGAATAAGCCGTATTGGCGCTTCCCGCGGAGCGCGTCGTTACAATATGCTCAATTATTGCTATCCGTGCCTTTAGGGAACACACATGCGGTGTCCATTTTGCGGCAATGCCGAAACACAGGTCGTCGACAGCCGCGTCTCGGAAGAGGGCGACGCCATCCGTCGCCGCCGCCGCTGCCTGTCCTGTGACAAGCGGTTCACCACCTATGAGCGGGTGGAGCTGGCCCTGCCTTCCGTCGTGAAGCGCAACGGCAGCCGCAGCGAGTACGATCCCGCCAAACTGCGGGCCAGCCTGAGCCTGGCGCTGCGCAAGCGCCCCGTCAGCACCGAGGACGTGGATGCGGCCGTGGCGCGCATCGAAGAACAGTTGCTGGCTAGCGGCCTGCGCGAAGTGCCCAGCGAGCACATAGGCGAACTGGTCATGACCGAGCTGCGCAAGCTGGACAAGGTGGCCTACGTGCGCTTTGCATCGGTCTACAAGAGCTTCGAGGACATCGGCGAATTCGTCGAGGCCATCCGTGAAATGCAGGGGCCGTTGCTGCCCGGCAAGCTGCGCAAGGAATAGCGTCCGGCGGGAGAGGGCAGCAGGGCGATTGACGGCGCTTCGGCGCCGTTATTGCAGGGTCGCCGAACGCGCCAGGCTGGGCGTCTGCGGCTGGAATCTGCGCCAGACGCGGCGCATGTGCTGCGCCGAGCCGAAGCCGGATTTCTCCGCCACGCGCTCCAGGTCCAGCCGCGTTTCGCGCAGCAGGTCGCGCGCCAGCGCGACGCGTATCTGATACAGGTAGTCCATCGGCGTGCAGCCCGCGTGCTCGCGGAACAGCCGCGTCAGGTGGCGGGCGCTGGTGTGCGCCTGGTCTGCCAGCGACTGCGCGGACCACGGCGCGGCGGGGTTGCGCACGACCGCATCCTGCACCCGGTGCACGCCGGGATGCATATGGCTGCGGTGCTCCAGCCATGGCGAGAGCGTGGAATCCGTGCCGGCGCGGCGCTGATAGACGACCATGTCGCGCGCCACCTCGCTGGCGGTGCGCGGCCCGCAGTGGCGCGACACCATGTGCAACGCCAGGTCGATGCCCGCCGTGATGCCGGCGCTGCTGACCAGATTGCCGTCTTCGACGAAGATCCGGTTGTCGTGCACGCGGGCGGTCGGATCGATGTCCGCCAATTGTTGCAGGCAGGAGTGATGGGTGGTGCAGTCGCGTTGCCGCGTCAATCCGGCCGCGGCGGCGAACAGGGCGCCCGCGCAAACCGTCATCAGCGTGAAGCCGTCCGCCGGATGGCGGATCGCCAGCCAATCGACGATGGCGTGGGCGTCCGGGCCGTCCAGCCGCGTGGGCTGGCCCACCACGCCCGAAATGATGACGAGTGCATGCGCGGGCAAGGCCGCCGGCAGCGGCTGGATATGGGCAAGGTGCAGGCCCGCGATGCCGCTTTCCACCGCATCGGAAGGGCCGCAGAAATGCTGCTCGAACGTGCCGGGGCAAAGCTTGTTGGCCACGCGGAAGGCTTCCGCGGGACCGGCCAGGTCCAGCAGGACGATGCCCCGCGACAGCACGAAGTACACGGGGATCATGGCGCGCTCCTTGTCCGGGTCAGGCCGCCAGCGCGTCGGCGGCGCGCGTGACGCGTGCAAACCGGCCTTGCAGCACCAATTCGGTATGGTCGCGGATCTCGGCCGGCGTGTAATGCTTGCCGGACGGGCTTTGCATGGCGAACGTCAGGGTGGCGTCGGTCGGGAAGACCACCTTGAAGCCCGCGTCGCTGGCGTGGCGCGACGTGGTTTCGCAGCATTGCTCGGTGCGGATGCCGCTGACGATGATGCCCTCGATGCCGTTTTCCCATAGCCAGTCATGCAACGAGCGGCCGTCCGCGCTCTCGGCGTACAGCGAGGAATGCACCGTCTTGTGGAACACGGCAGTGGGCGCCACGCGCAATTCCTGCAGCGTCTTGACGTGGCCGGAGGCCAGCGAGAATGGATTGGCCGGGTCGCTGGCCTTGCTGATGTGGAACACCTGCAGCACGGGAATCCCCCGGGCTGCGGCCGAATCGATCAAGCCCTGGATCTGCTCCAGGAAGGCCGGATATTCGGTTTCGTCCCAAAACGGACGGTGCCGGAAAGACTCTTGTACGTCGATGACGATCAGCGCTTGTTTCATATTCCGGGCTCCAGGCCAAGGATTTCAGGGGGTACGGCGCCATTCTGATGCGGATTCCCGCCTGGGGCGAGATCGTCGAAAGACGCCGAACGGCCCAAAACGGACATGCTGTGAGCATACCCCTTCCGGCCGCGGCAGCATGCGCCCCGGCGCGCCGCCGCGGACATACAATTCCTGCCATGACGACCGTAAGCCACCCCGACGATATCTATTGGATGCGACGCGCCCTGGCGCTGGCAGAGAGCGTGCTTTTCACGACGGCGCCCAACCCCCGGGTCGGCTGCGTCATCGTGCGCGACGGGCGAGTGCTGGGCGAAGGCGCGACCCAGCCGCCCGGCGGCCCGCATGCCGAAATCCGCGCGCTGCGCGATGCCCAACGCCGCAACGAGCCGGTTGAGGGCGCCACGATGTACGTCACGCTGGAGCCCTGCAGCCATTTCGGCCGCACGCCGCCCTGCGTGGACGCCGTCCTGGCCGCCAGGCCTGCGCGGGTGGTCGTGGCCATCGGGGACCCGAATCCGCTCGTCAACGGGCAGGGCCTGGCGCGCTTGCGCGAGGCCGGCATCGAGGTCGCGACGGGGGTGTGCGCCGAGGAGGCGCTGGCGGTCAACGCGGGCTTCATCTCGCGCATGAGCCGGGGGCTGCCCTGGGTGTGGATGAAGATGGCCGCGTCGCTGGATGGCCGCAGCGCGCTGCACAACGGCATGTCGCAATGGATCACCGGCCCCGAGGCCCGCGCCGATGGGCACCATTGGCGCGCGCGCAGCTGCGTGGTGCTGACGGGCATGGGCACCGTGCTGAAGGACGATCCCCAACTCAATGTGCGGGGGGTGGAAACGCCGCGCCAGCCGCGCAAGGCGGTGGTGGATGGCCGTTTCGAGGTCCCGGAAGGCGCCCGCTTGTTTGATGGCGCCGAAGTGATCGTCTTTACCGCCCGCGAAGACGCGGCCAAGGCGGCGCGCCTGGCCGACAAGAACGCGCGCGTGGTGGTGCTGCCCGGCCAGGCGCCCGACCGCGTGGACCTGCCGGCCGTTATGCGCTGGTTCGCCCAGGAGCAGTTCAACGAAGTTCACGTGGAAGCGGGAGCGGGCCTGTCGGGCGCGCTGGTCGCCGCGGGCTGCGTGGACGAACTGCTGCTGTATCTGGCGCCCGTCCTGCTGGGCGACGCCGCGGGCATGGTGCGCCTGCCCATGCTTGAACACCTGGATGCCGCCCAGCGCTATGAGTTTATCGACGCCGCGCGGTTGGGCGCCGACATGCGCGTGCGCGCCCGGGTGCCCGACACCTGGCGGCAACTGGTGCAGCGCGTGGCGTTGCCGGCGCTGGCCTAGGGCCTGGCCCCCTTCGGCCCGCGGGGCGCTGCGCAGTGGCGCCATGCGAAGACGCAGGCGCCGCCCGCGACAAGCATCAGCAGCCCGACGGCCAGTAGCAGTCCGCCGTGATTGCGGCGCAGGCGTTCCCATGCCTTCCAGGCTTGCGTGTAATGGAACCAGGCTGCCGCCTGGAAGTCCGGCGCGGGGCATTCACGCCCGAAAGTGGCGCTGAAAGGCACTTGCGCGCCTTGCTCCACGTAACGCTGATACATCGCCTGGGCGCGTTCGGGCGAGTCGTCGATGATGTAGCGGGTGCCTTGGCACAACACGGCGGCGAATGCCTGCGAACGGTTCGGCAGCAGGGCGGCCGATTCCAGCGCGTGCTCGGTCGCGACCTGCCGATAGTGGAAGCGCGCGTACGGCTTGGCCTCGCTGGCGGCGAAGCGCACGCGTTCTTCCGGGGTCACCAGCGGCCCGGGCAGCGCCGCCTCGGCGCGCTGCGCGGGCGTCGCTTGCGGCGGTTGATTGTCGCCGTCCGCGTTTTGACGCCACGGTTCCGGGCTGCGGCCTGCGCCATAGGTGTAGTTGCCGTCGTACACCGCAAAGTCGGGATCCTGCTCGTAACCCATGATTTCCAGGCCATGCCGCCGCGCCAGCTGCGCGGCCTTGAACCAGGCCTGGGCCCGCGCCGTGCGGCCCAAGGCGCTGCCGGCCTGTTGCAGGGCTGCCGTGTATTGGACGGCGTGCCGATGGCTGCTGGATGGCGCGATGCGCCACGACCCTGCGGCGTCATACGCCAGGGTGGCGAAGCGGGCGTCGGTGTCTTGCGGGAAATAGGCCAGGGCCTGGTCCATGCGGCCTTCGCGCACCAGGCGGCGCGCCAGCAGCACGCGCAGGCGGTCTCCATCGGTGATCGGATGCTTCACCATCCATTCGTAAAAGCGCTGGTAGTCGAACTGCGCGAAGCCGGCCGGGGCGGGCGGCACGGCTGAGGCGGGCACCTGCTGGTCCACGTAGGCCTTGAGTTCGTCAGCCGTCAACACGCGTTCCGCGACATAGGCCGCGTCGTTCCAGTACGGCGACATCGGCCAGCCTTCTTCCTGGGCGCCGGCCGCCGCCGCCGGAAGGGAGGCGTGAAGCAGCATGTCCAGCGCCTCTACATATTGCCCGCGGGACAGCGCCAGCACGCCTTGTTCCGCCTTTAGCCGCGCCCGACCCGAGGCTTCAAGACCGGTGTCCGTGGCGGTGGGAAACGCGCTTGCGGCACGCGCATAGGCTTGCGCCGCCGCGGCCATGTCCCCCTGGCGGATCGCCAGTTTGGCGCGGACCCACCAGGCAAGCGGCGTGCCTAGCCGGCTGGCCAGGCCTTGCGCCAGATCGTAGCGGCCGACCCGGTAGGCCAGCGCGGCCACGCGGTCGGCATCCTGGACGTGGCTCACGTCCTGCTTGGCCAGCGCCGTCGTCAGCGCTTGCAGCGCGGGGTTGGGCGTGACATTGCGTGCGCCCGCTCCGGCGTCGGCGTAGCCGCGCTGCCCGTTCAGGTCGAACGTGGCGAACATGTCGAACGCGCTGTCCGGGTTGCCGTCAACGATATCGCCCACTCTGGCCAGCGCATAGGCCACCAGCAGCCGTTGCGCGACAGGGTCATCGATCAGCCGGCTGGCGCGCAAAGGTGTCGCCAACGCCCAGTTTGCCAGGAGGCGCAGCGAGGCCATGCCGCTGCCTGAACCGCGTGCCGCCTGCTCCGCATACAGGCGGATCGCCTGCTTCAATGCGGGGGCGGCAATGGCGTCGGGGCATGCCGTCGCGGCCAGGAAGTCCTCGGCGGTGCACGTTCCTTGGGATCCATTGAGCAGCAGACGGGCCTCCTGGCCGTAGCTGGCGACCGCCAGGCCCAGGGGGTCCGGCGCGCCCTTTTGCGCTAGCTGGCGCACGCGCGCATAGGCGGCAGATGTGCCGTCGGGCGCGGCGACTGCCGCGTCCCCGGTTTCGCCAACCCCGATTTCAGCCAACATATACGCGGCCCAAACGCTGCGCGCAGCCCCTTGGAGTTCGGGCAACGCCAGGATGTCGAGCAAACGCGATCGGGCTCGCGCCAGCGCCGAATCGGCGTCGGCAAGCGCGGCGGACCGGATGTCGACCGCTGCGGCGGCGTACAAACGGACGGCTTCGGGCAGGCCATCGCCCGCCGCATAAGCCTGATCGCCGTCAGGCTTGGCGCGCATCGCGCGGAGGGTGGCGCGTTGCGTGGGGTTCAACGCGGGGTCGAAGTCTTCCGGAATGGCGTCTTGCCGATAGCTGCCGTCGGGCAAGGCGGCCGATTCTTGCGCCCGCAGCGCGTCGGCGGGCGTAACCAGGCGCGCCACCTCAAAGCTGAAGGAATTGGCAGGCGTGCTTTTCAAGGTGCCGGCCCGGTCGTCCAGCAACTGTGCCGGAAAGTCCGGACCGCAAGCCACGGCGATGCCTGCGCCGACGGCGCACGCCAACAACGTCAGGCGGATGATCGATCTACGGTTGTACATGGAAGGTCGTGGGTGGGGTTTCACAGCGTATCCAGCCGATATGGCGTTGGCCGCCGGCGCGCAGCAGGCCGTCTTGCGCGCGGCGCAGGTAGAGCCCTGCGCCGTCGCGTTCCAGCGTGTAGCCGTTGATGCCGTCCGCGCCGCGGCAAACGCCATTCCAACGGATGATGAACGGCAGGGCGCCGTCGGCGTTGCCGGTGTTGGAAAGCACCAGGTCCTGCGCGCCGCTGCCGGCGCTTGCTTGCGCGCCGAGGTGCAGCGCGGGTTGCAGCGGCTGACGCAACAGCACCGCGCGCCAGGTGGCCAGGCTCCAGACGCGTTCGTCGCGCGCGGTGGGCAGCCGGAACCAGACGACGCCGGCCAGGCCGCGCGGGCGGGACTGGTGGATCTGATCGACAAAGGCCGCCATGGCGGCCGGCGTGACGACCAGCTCAGTGGCGCGGCCGCCCGGCTGCAGCGCGGGACGTTCGCTTTCGATGGCCGCCACGTTGCCGTCTTCATCCCAGGCGACACGGCTGCCGTAAGTCGGCAACGCCACGCGCCAGGGCTTTTGCGTGCGGTCCGCAAAGGCGTTCAACCATGCGCGCGCGCGTTTCGCGTCGAACAGGCCTTGCGTGGGGTTCAACACCGCATGCACTTGCAGCACCGCTTCGTCGGGCACCTTGAGCAAGGCGTCCAGTTCGGGGCTGTTGAGCCACGTGGGCAGCGCGGTGATCGACAAGGCGCTGTCAGGGCCCAGGCGGCCTTTCAATGCGGTGAGGAAGTGGCGATAAGCCGGCAGTTTCGACGTGGCGCAGTCGTAATCGATTTCAATGCCCGCCACCGTGATGCCGGCGTGGCGCCAGGCCTGGCGCGCCGCGGCGATCCGCGCCGCCGTATCGTCCGCGTTCAGCGCATCGACCCGGCCATCCAGCCGCCATACCATGACGACCGGACGGCGGGCCGCGGTCAGCGCGTTCAGGTCGGGCGCGGCATCGAACCATCGGCCGTCCGCGCTCATTTCGGCGATCAGCACGCGCCACGCCTGCACGGCATCGGCACCGCCGGACAAGGCTTGCTGCACGGCCGGCGTCCACTGGCGCTGCCAGACATAGGCATCGTTGGACAGGTCGGGCGGGGGCTTTCCGCAAGCGCTCAGCGTCAGCAGCAGGCCCGCGAATCCGGCGGCGGCGGCGCGTTCAACCGCCGGTTTCGCAGGGTTCAGGATCAGGCTCAAGGCTTGCCGCAAGCGGAGCAACATGACGCAGCGTGGGAAATATCGCGTGTTCAGGTCAACGCGGAGTGCGTTGAGATGCGTGATTCTATCGTTGAAGGCGATGCGTGTTTTCGTGGCCGCGGCAACCATCGCGCGAAGTATCCGCGTTCACGCAAGGGGTACTAGCACTCGGCATGCATGGCTGCCAATTGTGCAGTTGAAACCGCGCGAAATGCCTTTCGTAGCGCATCCGCGCCGCATGCGGCATGGCGATCGCATCAAGTTTGCGAGCGATTCGCGCGCGTGCTTTTTCATGGCGAAAACCCTCATCACTATTTTGGCCGATGCGTCAAATGAATTGCCACAAAACGGTCAATTGGCTTTAGCATAGGGCTATGACTTGGCGCTACGTGCTAACGGCCTTCACCGCACGGTGCTACGCGCCCACGTCACCACGGATTCCCGTGCCGCGATATCGGCGCTTTTCACGACCGAACCGGCACGCTGCTGAACAAGGACGCCAAGGCGCTGTTCAGACCGTCCGCTGCCATCGCATAGCGGGCGCATCGGGTTTACGCCCGAATCATAAGAATCCACCGGGATATCGCTCATCCCTTCAAATGATTGCTGACCATTTCATGTGCGGCCGCGGCAAGCGTGCTCGCCATAGCAATATGCTGAAGGCATGCCCGATAACTTCTTCACGTAAGTTGCATTCCCTGACGGAACTTGTATCCGCGGGATGCGGCCTAAATGGAAAGGGCCCGATCGTGCTTCATGGTTGATGTGTGGCGAAAGCAACATAACACCTGGCCGACAATGCTTATCGCTGGTTTGTCTAGTAAAGCGCAGGCACTGAGGCACAATGGGGACACGTAGGGATGTGCTGAATTTTTCGCGTGTTGTAGGAGGTTTCCGTGCAAAACATCGTCGAAGGCTTCAAGTCGCAGTATGCAAAAGAGCAGGAATCAGAGCTTTCCCTTGAGGAATATCTGAACCTCGCTAAACGCGATCCCATGGCGTACGCCAGCCCCGCTGAGCGCATGCTGGCGGCGATTGGCGAACCCGAAATCGTGGATACGCGCAACGACCCACGTCTTTCCCGTTTGTTTTCCAACCGGACCATCCGGCGCTATCCGGCGTTCCAGGAGTTCTACGGCATGGAGGACGTGATCGGCCAGATCGTCGCGTTCTTCAAACACGCCGCACAGGGGCTGGAAGAGCGCAAGCAAATCCTTTATCTGCTGGGACCGGTGGGCGGCGGCAAGTCGTCCATCGCGGAACGGCTCAAGGCCTTGATGGAAAGCTATCCCATCTATGCCTTGAAGGGTTCGCCCGTCAACGAAACGCCCCTGGGGCTCTTCCATCCGGAACGCTTCGGCGACACGCTTGAAAAGGAATACGGCATTCCCCGGCGCTACCTGAGCGGCATCATGTCGCCCTGGGCCGTCAAGCGCCTGAAGGAGTTCGACGGCGACATCTCGCAGTTCCGTGTCGTGCGCCTGAATCCTTCGGTGCTGCGCCAGGTCGCCATCGCCAAGACCGAACCGGGCGACGAAAACAACCAGGACATCTCGTCGCTGGTCGGCAAGGTCGACATCCGCAAGCTGGACCGCCATTCGCAGGATGATCCGGACGCCTACAGCTATTCCGGCGGACTGTGCCTGGCCAACCAGGGGCTGCTTGAGTTCGTGGAAATGTTCAAGGCCCCGATCAAGATGCTGCATCCGCTGTTGACGGCGACCCAGGAAGGCAACTTCAAGGGCACGGAAGGCTTCTCCGCGATCCCGTTCAACGGCGCGATCCTGGCCCACTCGAACGAGTCGGAATGGCAGACCTTCCGCAACAACAAGCACAACGAGGCCTTCCTTGACCGGATCTATATCGTCAAGGTGCCTTACTGCTTGCAGGTGTCCGAAGAAGTCCGCATCTACGAAAAGCTGCTGCATCACAGTTCGCTGTCGGCCGCCCCGTGCGCGCCGGGAACGCTGGACATGATGGCGCAGTTCTCGGTGCTGACCCGGCTGAAGGAACCCGAGAACTCCAGCATCTATTCGAAGCTGCGAGTCTACGACGGCGAAAGCCTGAAGGACGTGGACCCGAAGGCCAAGGCCTTGCAGGAATACAAGGACTACGCCGGCACGGACGAAGGCATGAACGGGGTCTCCACGCGTTTCGCGTACAAGATCCTGTCCAGCGTCTTCAACTACGACCAGACGGAAGTGGCCGCCAACCCGGTGCACCTGATGTATGTGCTTGAGCAGCGGATCGGCCGCGAGGACTACCCCGAGGAAATCCGCCGGCGCTATCTGGAGTTCATCAAGGGCTTCCTGGCGCCGCGCTACGCGGAATTCATCGGCAAGGAAATCCAGACCGCGTACCTGGAGTCGTATTCCGAATACGGCCAGAACATCTTCGACCGCTACGTGACGTTTGCCGACTGCTGGATCCAGGACGAGGAGTTCCGCGATCCTGAAACCGGCGAGAGCTTCGACCGCAGCGCCTTGAACGACGAACTGGAGAAGATCGAAAAGCCGGCGGGCATCGCCAACCCGAAGGACTTCCGCAACGAGATCGTGAACTTCGTGCTGCGGGCGCGCGCCAACAATAACGGCCGCAACCCGACGTGGACCAGCTACGAAAAGCTGCGCGAAGTGATCGAGAAGAAGATGTTCTCGAACACGGAAGACTTGCTGCCGGTGATTTCGTTCAACGCCAAGGCCTCGGCCGAGGACAAGTCCAAGCATCAGAGCTTCGTGGATCGGATGGTTGAAAAGGGTTACACGGAAAAGCAGGTCCGACTGCTGTGCGAGTGGTATCTCCGTGTGAGGAAGTCTTCCTGAGCGAGGTGAATCATGAATTCACTGATCGATCGCCGTCTTAACGGGCGCAATAAAAGCGCCGTCAACCGTGAGCGCTTTTTGCGGCGCTACAAGGACCAGATCCGCAAAGCGGTTCACGGGATGATCCGTGACCGCTCGATTCAGGATATGGATCAAGGCGGAGAGATCAACCTGCCCGCCCGCGATATTTCCGAGCCGACGTTCCGGCACGGATCGGGCGGCGACCGCGAGATGGTGCACCCTGGCAATCGTGAATTCGCCAAGGGCGACACCATCGACCGGCCGCAGGGCGGGCAAGGCGAGGGCGGGTCCGAACCCGGCGAAGGCGAATCGGTAGACCAATTCACCTTCAGCCTGTCGCGGGCGGAATTCCTGAACCTGTTCTTCGAGGATCTGGAACTGCCGCATCTGGCGCGCAACCAGCTGGGCGAAGTCAGCCAGAAGAAATGGCAGCGCGCGGGCTACACCACGACCGGCTCGCCCAGCATGTTGAGCATCAGCCGCACGCTCAAGTCGTCCTTGGCGCGGCGGGTGGCGCTGAACGTGAAGGCGCGCGCCGATCTTGAAGACGCCGAAGCGGCGTTGGCCAAGGCGCTTGCGGCGGGTGCGCCTGCCGCCGAGATCCGCACGCTGGAACAGGAAGTCGAGGACTGCCGCGAGCGCCTTGCCCGCGTGCCGTTCCTGGACGACCTGGACCTGCGCTACCGCAACCGGGTGTCGGTCGCCATTCCGATGGCGCGCGCGGTCATGTTCTGCCTGATGGACGTGTCCGGGTCCATGGACGAAGGCAAGAAGGATTTGGCCAAGCGCTTCTTCACGTTGCTGTACCTGTTCCTGTCGCGCAAGTACGAGCACGTGGACCTGGTCTTCATCCGCCACACGGACAACGCCGAGGAAGTGGACGAGCAGACGTTCTTCTACGACCCCAAGAGCGGCGGCACCATCGTGCTGTCCGCGCTGGAACTGATGCGCGAGATCCTGGAAAAGCGCTATCCGCCTGCGGCCTGGAACGTGTACGCGGCGCAAGCCAGCGACGGCGATTCGTTCGGCGCCGACGCCGGCAAGAGCGCGCGCTTTTTGGCCGAGCATCTGCTGCCGTCGACCCGTTATTTCGCCTATATCGAAATCCCCGACTCGCAAGAGGCTCGCAAGAGCAGCCTGTGGGCGGAGTATGAACAGAAGCTGGAGCCGCATTTCGTCATGCGGCGCATCTGCGACCGCGGCGAGATCTTCCCCGTGTTCCATGACCTGTTCAAGAAGGAAACCGCATGAATGCCATCGTGGGTGCTCTCGTGGAGCCGGCATCGGCCAGCGGCGCGCGGCCGATTTCCCAAGGTTCCGAATGGACGTTCGAACTGATCCAGTCTTATGACGAGGCGATCTCCAAGGTCGCGGCGGAATTCGGGTTGGACACCTATCCGAACCAGATCGAGGTGATCACCTCGGAACAGATGCTGGACGCCTATGCGTCGGCGGGTCTGCCCATCGGCTATCCGCACTGGTCGTACGGCAAGGAATTCATCCGCAACGAGCAATACTACCGCCGCGGCATGCAGGGGCTGGCGTACGAGATCGTCATCAACTCCAATCCTTGCATCGCTTACCTCATGGAAGAGAACTCCATGACGATGCAGGCGCTGGTGATCGCGCATGCGTGCTACGGGCACAACTCGTTCTTCAAGGGCAACTACCTGTTCCGCCAATGGACGGACGCGGATGGCGTGCTGGACTACCTGGTGTTCGCGCGCAAGTACGTGATGTCCTGCGAAGACCGCTACGGCATCGATGCGGTGGAGGCGTTGCTGGACTCGTGCCACGCGCTGTCGCACCACGGGGTCGACCGCTACAAGCGCCCGACGCCCATGTCGTTCAAGGGAGAGGCCGCGCGCCAGGCCGAACGCCAGGAACACGCCCGCCTGCAATACAACGATCTGTGGCGCACGTTGCCGCGCCTGGAAGCCGACAAGGACACGCGCGCCGAGGCCGCGGTGTTCCCGCCCGAGCCCGAAGAGAACCTGCTGTATTTCATCGAGAAGTACTCGCCCAAGCTTGCGCCGTGGCAGAAGGAACTGGTGCGCATCGTGCGCAAGATCGCCCAGTACTTCTACCCGCAGTCGCAGACGAAGGTCATGAACGAAGGCTGGGCCACGTTCTGGCACTACACGATCCTGAACCGCCTGCACGAAAAGGGCCTGGTGGACGACGGCTTCATGATGGAGTTCCTGCAAAGCCATACCAACGTTGTCAGCCAGCGCGGCTTTGACGAGCGCGGCTACGGCGGCATCAACCCGTATGCGCTGGGCTTTGCGATGATGTCGGACATCCGCCGAATCTGCGAGGCGCCTACGCCAGAGGACCGCAAGTGGTTCCCGGACATTGCCGGCAGCGACTGGGGCAAGACGCTGGACTTCGCCATGCGCAACTTCAAGGACGAGTCCTTCATCTCGCAGTACCTGTCGCCGCGCCTGATCCGCGAATTCCGCTTCTTCGCGATTTCGGACCATCAGGCCAATCCCAAGCTGGAAGTGGCCGCCATCCACAACGACGAGGGCTACCGCGACATCCGCCGCCTGTTGGCCGCGCAACACAACCGCGACAACCAGGTGCCGGATATCCAGGTAGTGCGTTTCAACCGCGATTCCGACCGGTCGCTGGTGCTGCGCCATCTGAAGAGCCGCGGCCGGCCGCTGGCGGGCGACGATGCCGAACAGGTGATGAAGCACCTGGCGCGCCTGTGGGGCTTCAAGGTGCGGCTGGAAGAAACCGAGCCGGACGGCACCGTCAGTTCGTATCGCGAGCAAGAGGCGCCGGCTTCCGCGTGAAGACGGGTCGGGAGCAACAGGGACGCGTAGTGCGTCCCTTTTTCTTTGGCGACTTGTGGTGGCCCGCCAGATTCTGCTAGAATCGCGGATTCGCAAATTTCGTAGTGGTGTTTCTGACCCGCTTCGACGTGAGCAATTAGGACAGGTGGCCGAGCGGTTGAAGGCGCACGCCTGGAAAGCGTGTATACGTCAAAAGCGTATCGGGGGTTCGAATCCCCCTCTGTCCGCCAAGAATGAAAAA
>NZ_DBHKZA010000026.1:0-76461 GCF_057314935.1 Achromobacter sp. | reverse complement strand
CACGGGGAAAGTACTTCCTGGAGCAGGCGAAGGCCGCGGGGATTGATACCGGGACGAGCACTGGATTTGCAGTCGTGCCCGCAATTACCGGAAGCTCGTTGAAGGCGACGCGCCTGTCAGCAGCGTTGTTCAAACAAGGAATCAACGTGCAGCCGATTCTTTATCCGGCGGTGCCGGAGAAGTCGGCCAGATTGCGGTTTTTTATTTCCTGCATGCATACAGAAGCGCAAATCCGAGCCACGGTGAAAATCCTGGGCGAATCGGCTTAACACCTGCCCACGCGGGCTGATGCCACATCGAAACAAGTTTCAAGGCGGGCCCGCATCAACAGAATAACTACGGAGTATCCAATGAGCGCGCACGTGATCACTATTCGCGACAACATCCAGGTCAGCAACGATTCGCCTTTTGTCCTCTTCGGCGGCATTAACGTCCTGGAATCCAAGGATCTCGCTCTGCGAGCCTGCGCTGAATATGTGCGCGTGACGCAAAAGCTGAAAATTCCGTATGTCTTCAAGGCCAGCTTTGACAAGGCCAACCGTTCATCGATTCACTCCTATCGCGGACCAGGCCTGGAAGAAGGCATGCGAATCTTCGAGGCGGTAAAAGCTGAATTTGATGTACCCGTGATCACGGACGTACACGAGCCCTGGCAGGCCGCCGCGGTTGCCGAAGTTGCCGATGTACTGCAGCTGCCTGCGTTCCTCGCACGACAGACCGACCTTGTCGTAGCCTTGGCCAAAACCGGCAAGATCATCAACATCAAGAAACCCCAATTCCTGAGCCCGTCACAAATGAGCCATATCGTGGAGAAATTCCGCGAAGCCGGCAACGACAAGCTCATTCTTTGTGACCGCGGTTCCTGCTTCGGGTATGACAACCTGGTCGTGGACATGCTGGGCTTCGGCGTCATGAAGCAGACCAGTGGCAATCTCCCCATCATTTTTGATGTGACCCACGCCCTGCAGCAGCGGGATCCCGGTGGTGCGGCTTCGGGCGGCCGTCGAGCCCAGAGCGCCGAGCTCGCCCGCTCTGCGATGGCGTTGAATCTGGCCGGGTTGTTTCTCGAAGCACATCCGAACCCCGACCAAGCGAAATGTGATGGCCCGAGTGCACTGCCTTTGGAACACCTCGAGGCTTACCTGACTCAGATCAAGGCGGTGGATGATTTGGTGAAGTCGTTCCCTGCACTTGTCATTGCGTGATCGGCATGGTTATGTCGACCCAAGGCACTCGCGTCGCGATTGTCATCCCATCACGCTACGCGTCCAGCCGATTGCCGGGCAAGCCGTTGGCCGACATCGCTGGCAAGCCCATGGTCCAGCACGTTCATGAACGCGCCAGTGAAGTCGCTTCCGCACATATCGTCGTAGTGGCCACGGACGACGAACGCGTGGCCAACGCTGTACGCACTTTCGGCGGAACGGTAATTATGACTTCCCCCAGCCACTTATCCGGAACGGATCGGCTTGGCGAAGTCATGCAGTCGGTACATGCGGACATCTATGTAAACCTGCAAGGTGACGAACCGCTCGTGCGCCCAGCTGACATTGATCTGCTCATTCAGGGCATGCTCGCCGACCCTTCGGTCCATGTTGGAACGCTTTGCCACGACATCGACGCCCGCGAGGCCCTAGACCCCAATACGGTCAAGGCTGTCTTGGCCGACAACGGCGACGCGCTGTATTTCAGCCGCGCGCCGATCCCCTACCCGCGCGATGAAGACGAAAGTGCGGATTACCTCAAACATGTTGGCGTCTACGCCTACCGCCGCGAAGTGGTGTCTCAGTATGGCGCCCTGCCTCAGCCGATGATGGAGCGCGCCGAGAAACTTGAACAACTGCGGCTGCTCGCCGCAGGCATGCGAATACGCGCGTTTCGCGTCGAGCCGACCGGGCCTGGCGTGGACACGCCAGCATGTCTGGAGCGAGTTCGCGCTCTGATAAGCGGCAAGCCTGTCGAGACAGCACCTTCGCTGGCTGACGTTCGTCTGGTCATTACCGACGTGGATGGCGTGCTCACCACCGGTCAACTGCATTACGACGGCAAGGGTGAAGCGCTTAAGACTTTCCATGTCCGTGACGGCCTGGGCATGCGTTTGCTGGAAGAATCCGGCGTGCGCGTGGCGGTTCTCTCTGGCAGAAGCTCCGCCGCCCTGACCAAACGCGTGCAGGACCTTGGAATTACTCTCAGCGCCTTTGGTGTCAAGGACAAGCACGCCGCTTGCCTGCAGTTAATGGAACAGGCCGGCACGACCGCGGCGCAGACCGTTTGCATCGGGGACGACAGTATCGATCTGCCGGCCTTTGCCGCTTGCGGCCTCTCGTTTGCCGTAGCGGACGCGCCGGCATACATCCAAGCTCGAGCAAGTGAAACCCTGAAAGCGGCAGGCGGCCATGGCGCCTTCCGTGAACTCGCGGACCGGATCCTGGACGCTCAGGGCAATGGTTCGGTATTTCGCGAAGCTGCGGGATACCAAGCAGTCATGGCAAAAATGCGCCAATAGGCCGCGCAGTCTCCGATATACCGAATACTGAATGGAATAAATGGACTATGGATTATCTTGATACCGCACGAGGCGTGATCGCCACCGAGATTGAAGCGCTCCAACAGATGAGCAATCGGCTTAATGGCGATTTCAAGAAGGCGATCGACAGCATCCTCACAATGCAGGGCCGCGTGGTGGTCGTCGGGATGGGGAAGTCGGGCATCGTGGGAAAGAAGATCGCTGCCACCTTGGCATCCACAGGCACGCCGTCATTTTCCGTACACCCTGGCGAAGCCTTTCATGGTGACCTTGGAATGATCCGGCCAATCGACGTAGCGCTGATGATCTCCAACAGCGGCGAAACCGAAGAACTTATTCGCCTGCTGCCATTCATGCAGTATCAAAAGAATCTCGTGATCGCGATGACCGGTAATACGGAGTCAACGCTAGCGCGAAACGCTGACGTCACCCTCGACATCTCGGTGCCTCACGAAGCTTGCAACAACAACCTCGCGCCTACTAGTTCCACTACTGCGACCATCGCGATGGGTGACGCCCTTGCTGTTGTGCTCTCCACGGCTCGGGGCTTTCAGCCTGAGGACTTTGCTCGCTTTCACCCCGGTGGCAGTCTGGGGCGCAAGTTGCTGACGCGCATTTCCGACGTGATGCACTCTCGAGCACTGCCGTTCTGCGCGCACGACGCCAGTTTTCGTGAAGTCATTCAAACCATTACGCGTGGGCGTCTCGGGCTTGCCATCGTTATGGATAGCGGCAAATTATGCGGCGTCATCACCGACGGCGATATCCGCCGCGCCTTCGAGAAGGAAAGCGCCAGCGCTTCGCTGACGGCTTCGGTAATCATGACGAAGACGCCCAAGACGATCAATCAGTCGGAACGCCTCGTTGTGGCAGAGGAATTGATGCATGAAGAGAAAATCAAGGAGCTGATCGTTGTGAATGACAGTCAGCAAGTCACCGGTGTGCTGCAGATTTTCGACGTCGACCAGACCGAATCCGATCAGTAATCAGCGCCGCCAGTCACTGTGTCGATCGGAACCTTCTCCCGCCCCATTGCTGAACTCCCTGGGCTGGCCGCCTTGTTGGGCGAGCCAGTAGCCCCATTACGTTCGGCGAATGAGGCTCTTCAACAGCCGGGGCTCAAGCTCGCAGGCTGGGGCTTCCGCCCTTCGACACGCGGGCCGCGTGCTCTGGCCGCAAAGCACGGCCTCCCCTTTATCGGGCTTGAGGACGGATTTCTACGATCGTACGGAACCGGACGGGATCATCCCGCCCTTTCTGTCGTGGTCGACCCGGAAGGCATTTACTACGCCGCCACCCAACCCTCCGCGCTCGAAACACTTCTAGCATCCCAGGCCAACGTACTTACGGGGGTCGGTGCCACGTATGCATGCGCTCGCCAACGTATCGTGTCGGAAGGCCTGAGCAAATACAACCTTGCCCCCGATCTGGAGCCCGGCTCCTTTCTACGCGATGGTCCACGCATACTGATTGTCGATCAAACCGCCGGTGATGCGAGCGTGGAACATGGATTGGCCAGCGCCGCTTCTTTTACCGCCATGTTGGCTGCCGCACGTCGAGAGCATCCTGACTCGACGATCTACATCAAGACGCATCCGGAGGTCAGCCGAGGTGTGAAGCGCGGCTATCTGTCCGACGTCCTTGAGGACGAACGAACAGTCCTGCTTCGGCAGCATGCAAGTCCGGCAAGCGTCCTGCGACATATGGACCGCGTGTACGTGGTCACATCACATATGGGCTTCGAGGCCCTGCTCCACGGGATCCCCGTCACCTGCTTCGGTATGCCGTGGTATGCCGGTTGGGGGTGCACTGATGACCGCATCACATGTCATCGACGTACCCGTGCCAGGTCCGTCGATGAGCTTTTTGCCGCAGCGTACCTTCATTACACGCGATACCTGAATCCGGAAACCCACGAACGCGGCACAATTTTCGACGTAATCGACTGGCTAAGTCATCAGCGGCGAATGCATCAGCGCTGTGCGGGCAGAACGATCGCGATCGGCTACCGGCGATGGAAGGCAGAGAACGTAAAAGCCTTTTTGGGGCATCCCAATCGGCCTGTGCTTTTCGTCCCCCACGCCGAAGCAGCAGCAAAGCTGACCCCGCTGCCCAACGACCGATTGGTCGTTTGGGGAGCAACGCCCAACGAAGCCGTAGCGTCGCTTGCGCAAAAATCCGGCGCCACCCTCATGCGCATGGAAGATGGCTTCATCAGATCAGTAGGACTGGGATCCGACTTTGTCCCCCCCCACTCCCTGGTTATAGACAAGCGAGGGCTGTACTTCGACGCCCGGAAACCGAGCGATCTTGAGCAAATACTCAATACCCACGCATTCACGGATGATGATCGCCAACGGGCTACGTTCGTCCGTGAATTGATCGTGAGTAACTCGCTGACAAAGTACAACATCGAGCCTACCGCGCAGCCGTCATGGCAAAGGTCAGGACGCCGCGTAGTGCTCGTGCCCGGACAAGTTGAGGATGACGCATCGATCAAGTTTGGGTGCACAGGCATACGCGACAACCTCTCATTGCTGAAGGCTGCACGGCAAGCATGCCCCGATGCATTCGTCGTCTATAAGCCCCATCCGGACGTCATGGTTCGCAACCGGACTGGACGCGTTCACAGAACTGATGCTATGCGCTATGCAGACGCCATTGAAACGGACGTCTCGATCGTGAACTGCATCGACGCGGCGGACGAAATCCATACCATGACCTCCTTGAGCGGATTCGACGCGTTGCTACGCGGCAAGCATGTCGTGGCGTACGGAAGCCCTTTCTATGCCGGATGGGGATTAACCGAAGATCGCCAAATTGTCGCCAGGCGCGACCGACGACTCACGCTTGACGAACTGGTTGCCGGCGCGATGCTGCACTACCCGACCTATTGGGATTGGACCTTAAACGGCTTCACAACAGCTGAAGGGGCAATTCGGCAGATCATTTCCACGCGTGAACGGCTGATTGCCGAGAATCGGCTGGCTTCTGTGCGAAAGACATATCTGCAGAGACAACTGCATAAGCTCCGTCTTTGGGCGAAGGCCGGCTTCCTCGTGACTCGCTGAACCATACAGACATCATTTACCAAAGAGATATCATCCTCCCGTGACAGGCATGCACCCCTCCCTTGGCACCGCATCTCCAACGCAACGCTTTCTGTTCTTGCAAGGAGTGTGCTCGCCGTTCTTTCCGAGGCTGGCAGATGCATTACGCGAGCTCGGGCACGGTGTGCGCAAGGTCAATTTCACGGTAGGGGATCGAGTGTATTGGGGACGCGGCGAGGCCACCGCTTACCGCGGCCCGATGGAGCGACTGCCGGAGTTCTATGCAAAACAGTTCCGTTCGCATGGGACCACAGATGTCGTCTTGTTTGGAGATTGTCGGCCAGTTCATCGGCCAGCCATCGAACTGGCGAAGGCGCACAACATCCGCGTCCACGTCTTCGAAGAAGGATACTTCCGTCCATTTTGGGTCACACTTGAACAGGGCGGCGTGAACGGCCACTCTGTCTTCCCACGAGATCCGGATTGGTACCGAGAACAAGCCAAAGGCGTTCCCCACTTCGACAATGGACTGTCGTTCAAGGCGCCGTTTTGGAAACGCGCTGCCTACGATGTGGGATACAACTTTTGGGCTGGCATCAACCCCCTGCTGCACCGCGGCGTTAAGAGCCATGTCCCATATTCACCGTTAACCGAGTATCTGGGATACATCCGCCGCGGTATCCGCGTTCAATGTTATTCGCTGCCATCAAGACGTACTGAAAGCAGATTGATTGCAGATGCAGCTTCACACCCCTACTTCCTCATGCCCCTTCAATTGGCCAACGATGCTCAAATTGTCCATCACTCGCCCTTTGAGAACATGGCTGTCGCCCTACAACAAGCGCTAGTATCCTTTGCTCAGTTTGCCCCGAAAAACAGCCGTTTCGCCGCGAAGATCCATCCTCTGGACCCGGGCTTGGTCGACTATCGTTCTCTGATGAAGCGATGGTCCAATCACCTGGGAGTTGCCGACCGCGTTTTTTACCTGGAAAGCGGTAATCTGCCGGCCCTACTGACAGGTACCGCCGGAGTTGTAACCATAAACAGTACGGTAGGAGGATCCGCCTTGATTCACGGGAAGCCCACTATTGCACTGGGGGAAGCGCTGTACAACCTGCCAGGTTTGACCTTCCAAAAGGGACTTGATCTATTTTGGACTGAAGGAAAAAAGCCTGACCCGCACCTTTACAAAAACTTCCGCAATGTGGTTATCGCAAGGTCGCAAGTTAATGGTGGCTTTTATTCCAGAGATGGCATTCGCCTAGCCGTCGCTAATAGCGTGCCACGTATGATCGCCTCCCGCATCCAAGCATAGTAATTATGCGTCCACAAAAATATAGGGTTTTCATATGTTTCTAGTAACAATGGCGGGACTAAGCAGCCGATTTTTTTCGGCCGGATACGCAGTGCCCAAGTACCAACTTAAAATTGGTCAAGCCACTGTATTCGAGCTATCAGTCCGATCGTTCGAACGCTACTTTTCAACGGACAAGTTTGTCTTCGTCGTCCGGGAAATTTTCGACACACCGAAGTTCGTGCGTGCCGAATGTGAACGTATAGGGATTCGCCAATACGAGATAGTCACGCTGAGCGAAGAAACGCGAGGGCAAGCGGAAACCGCATTTCTAGCGTTAGAGCAAATTAAAGGCGATGAGCCACTTTACATCTTCAACATCGACACATTCCGACACGGGTTTGAAAAACCCGAATTCGCCGAGGCGTGCGACGGCTATTTAGAGGTTTTTCACGGGGACGGCGAAAATTGGTCTTTCGTTGCGCCTGGCAAGGATGGAACGGTAGTAAGAACAACGGAAAAAAACCGCATATCGGATCTGTGCAGCGATGGCCTGTACTATTTTCGATCGTACGACCTATTTAAAAAAATATTCACCAAGGCGCGCGCCAACGACGAGCGGACAAGAGGGGAGTTCTACGTTGCTCCACTCTATAACAATCTCATCGCAGACGGCGGAGATGTGCGTTACATGGTTGTAGACATCAAAAACATAGATTTCTGCGGAACACCGGACGAGTATTCGGAACTTTTGTCAAAAACCGGAGCATCTATCCAAATCATCTCTGGAGCGGAACAGTGAAACGGATCATTATGGATTTGGATGACACTATTTGCAGAACCGTTAACGGTGATTACCGCAACGCAACCCCGATAGACGAGGTCGTCATCCAAATGCGTAAATACAAGGAACTGGGCTTTGAAATAGCAATCAGCACAAGCCGGAACATGCGTACTTACGGCGGGAATTTGGGCAAAATCAACGCCAACACCCTGCCGATAATAATCGAGTGGCTAGACCGCCATGGGGTGCCTTATGACGAAATCTATTCAGGCAAACCGTGGTGCGGAACAGAAGGCTTCTACGTCGACGACCGCGCAATCAGACCAGATGAATTCGCCCGCCTTTCGTACGGCGAAGTCCGAAAACTGACTGGAATAGAATAGTGATCTTGATCAATTCGGCCGCATATGTTGTACCGGAGTTCCGCACAGAGTTCGGCAAAATCCCGCCTTGCCTGATCCCACTGGGAAATAAGAAGCTCATAGAATTTCAAGTACCTGCGCTTCGGCAAGTATTCCATGAACGAATCATCGTATCTCTCCCAGAGAGTTACGAGCTTTCGTTTGACGAACAGACGCTGCTCAAAAGCATGGGCGTCGAACATATACCCGTTCCCGATGGTCTGTCTCTAGCAGAGGCACTTCTCTATGTTTTGAACGTGATAGAGAACCCCGATTCGAACGTGCGCATGCTGCATGGCGACACATACATTGAAGACTTGCCTAAAGGCGACAACATCATCGCAGTCGCGGCAAGCCAAGATGATTACGTATGGGAAACCGAGTCGACCGGCACAGACAGCGAACTTGTTTGGTGCGGCTATTTCTCATTTGAGCACCGACGGAAATTCACGCGAGCACTGGCATTATCGAATGGCGATTTTGTTCGAGCTGTCAGACAGTATGCTGATTCAGAGGGCATGTCTCGCATGCATATCGACGGCTGGCACGACCTTGGGCACGTGAACACGTATTTTGCATCACGCTCCAAAATTACGACGCAGCGAGTTTTCAACTCGCTGAAAATTTCAGATGGAGTCGTTCACAAATCCGGAGAAAATAGCGAGAAAATTCTTGCGGAAAGCGCTTGGTTCACTCATTTGCCCTCCCCTCTGCGCCGTTATGTTCCACAACTCATTCAAACAGGCGAAGACGAGCAGACCAAGCAGCCTTACTACGTACTCGAATATCTTCCGTGCACACCTTTGAACGAGATCTTTGTGCATGGACGAAACCCCGTGTTCTTTTGGAAGCGCATTTTTGCGCTGATGTCAGAATTTCTTACCGTAGCCCGCAAGTGCCAACCTGCTGATTCCGATCTTCAACGCATCCAAGATGACAGCATTGCGTTGTACGGTGAAAAAACCTATCAGCGGTTACAGCAGTTTTCGCGCGAGCAGGGGCTTGATCTGGATGCCACCGTCTTTTACGATGGGGTGCAGTTGCCCTCCCTCAACGCCATTGCGAGCGACTGCATCCAGCGAACCACTCATCTACCGACGATTCCCGCGGTCCTGCATGGCGATTTTTGTTTGAGCAACGTACTCTTTGATTCTCGCGCAGCCCAAATAAAGGTCATCGATCCAAGAGGAATATCCAACGGCGGCAGCGCGATGTTTTCTGGTGATCAAAAATACGATATCGCGAAGCTTAGTCATTCCATAATTGGGCTCTACGACTACATTATTGCAGGGCGATATCAAATAATTGCCCCAAAAACCCAGAATTCGCGCATTGATTTTATTCTAGATGAACGAATTCGATCTATTCAACAACAATTCAATGATACAGCCTGGCACAACGATCTTCGCACTGTTGAAATATTGCCCCTGACCGTATTGCTTTTTCTTTCTATGCTCCCCCTTCACTCGGACCGTACTGACAGACAGCAAGCAATGTTGCTGAACGCGCTCCGATTATATTCGACATTGAGCGCATAGACAGCTCTAGCTAGTCCAACCACATAGAAACGGGCAGTGAATTATCACCGCCCGTTTCCATGCCGAGATCAGCAAAAATAAAAATCCCGGTCCTGATTTTACGCAGCTACACAGCTACCAACCCGAATATATAGGATCCGCGGTTTTTCCCCGGCCGGCCGGACTACTTTCATAGTGCTTCCGTATGCTACCGATAAACTTCTTCAGTTCTTCCGGCGGGTCCTCACCTATATCTTTCCGCAACTCTGGGCGCAAGTCCACAAGATTTATCACGAGATCATTTATTAATTCGGCACTTGATGGCGGCATTAACTGCGGATGAAGTCCCGACACCATTAAATGCTCTCTGCAGCGATATGGCATTTATATGCTCTATAAGGATACGCCCGACGCTATCCTTTCGATAAAGTTCTGGCCGTGTCAGCATTTTTTATGAAGCTGTTTTTCTATCCGACATCTCGGATGCTTTTCAAATATATCCCGCCAATAACTTTCCGGGTGAACGGGTTCTTCGAATCATAGAAGAACAAACCCGGATCCCTCAAGAGCTTTCTCCTCTTCCGGTCGTCCAGCGTTTTCATCAAATACCAGTGGACGACTCGGCCCGATAACCCAAATCTCAGGGCTTCGACTTCTGGAGCCCCACCGAGCACGGATATTTTCTTGTCGCTGCGGCCCTGTCCGACCTCAGAAATATTGAGGGGCGGTTCTGCAGACTGAATTTTCGCAGGTAACTTTTTTTCTTCTGGCCCTGTCTCTGCGCGCACCATCGCTTCTCGACCGCGGACCCAGACACATTCATCCCGTAGCTTGTCCGGCGTCGGCAAAATCGTCTTCATCGCCTTTCCGCCGTAGGCATCTTCAAAAACTACCCCGGATAAGATCCGTGCATCTCGAGGATGCGGATTCTCAAAGAAACGATCCAGCACCCGCAGCGTCTTGTTCGGCTCAATATCCATTGAAACGAACCACTTCCCGAACGCCTTCGAGGCGTTGGACACAAGTTCCAAAGCTCCTTCGTGAATGTGGCGCACAACCCGCTCACGCGTCTGTTCCTGGGGACCTTGGGGCATGTGTACCGGCTGAAGGCTTCCGTTCCAATGCCTAGCCATTCGCACAAAGGATGTGTCAGGCGAACTAAAGAGAGTCTCGTACAATGGGACGTGTTTGCAGAAAGGATGATACGTGTCGTGTCTATCGACAAAGTCCGCCAAGTATCCCTTCGATGCCAGTCCGTTGCCAGTCAAACGCTTCTGCGCGGCGCGGAAGGTTATCAAATAATAGCCGCCGACACTCTTTTTCTCGCCGGATAATTTGTAAAGTGACTCCTGCATGGTACCGGCATAGCCAATATCGACCACAGCCACCTGGCCCGCGGCAAAAATGCCGGACTCCTCCAGATACTGCAGATAATTGGTGCGCTCATCCTTTGCCGCTGCCAGGATAATAGGCATCGCGTCTAAAAAGAACTTTCTCAACACAGGAAGATGACTCTTCGTCAGCGCAGTGGCCCAAGTGAGACCATGGGCCTCAAAGATCGACTCGTCAATCTCACCGTAATTGATTCCGAAACGATGTGTGAGCAAATGGCCAAGCGACGTACGATGGGCGAAATCGACGTTTAAGAGATCCATCACGTCGGCCGCTTCCTTCAGTTTCGCGACATTCACTGACCGTCTCGAGCAAAGCAGATACTGTGAACTTGGAGCAGATGGATAACCCTTGCTAATAATATCGTATGCTTCCTTCATAATCTTGCCATCGCGGGCAAGAAAATACAGACGCTCCACACCATCCCTGATGGCAGACTCGACCAGGAATTTTACGTATCCGAGCAGCAAGGGGCCGAAACCGTAATACCCAAGTTTGATCGGATCACCGCCGAACAGCGTCCCCTTCCTATGCGGAAGATAGGGATTGTTGCTGTATGCGTTTCCAATAACCGCGAGCAGCATGGACCAGCTCAAGTCATGACGATCCGCATCTCGGCTCCAAGGAATCGAAAAAGCATCATTCGTGCTGAAAATCTCGCTTGCCTTTGGCAAGTGAAACGGCTTGATTCCTCTATCCTTGGCCTTCTGCACATCCGCCGCGACGTTGTCCCCCACATGCAGTAGTGTTGCAGGTTGGATACCAAGGTCTTTCAGCACCACGTCAAAGAGTCTACCGCTGTGCTTCTTTTCGCCATACGTAGACGAGACGTACAGCTTGTCGTAGCCTTCATAACCGGTTTTCTTCAAGACTTCCTCAAGGAAGGCATGCGGCAGATACATGTCGGAAATCAACAATATCCGCTTCCCCAAGCTTCTTGCTTCTTGGTAAGCCAAAAAGCCTGACATTCGGGGATAGAGGAAATCCAACTCCATTTGCATCTCCAGCGTCTTGATGGCTTCCGAGATCTCCGGAGTCAGGCCAAGATGATCGCCCAGTTCAGCATAAATCTCGTTAATGGAGATTTCACCGCGCCCCGCCTCCACTGCGCGCTTGAAGGCCGCACGCTCAGCATGCTGACGCTCCTCCCGGAATGAAATGGCGGTGCTTCCTGTGATGCGCGCCACCTCATCGGCCATGAAGTCGAACAGATCCGCCGGATGGCGGAATGGCCGATAGAGCAGCGTGTCGAATATGTCGAACGAAACCGTGTCATATCGGTGAATCTGCGCTGCCAGTTCCTGGCAGTGCAAATTCGATGATTCCTTCTGCATATTGTGCGCGAACTTGAGTTCACGCAGAAGGTTGCTCTCGCGGCGTTTGGCCGTCAATTCGTCGCCGAGTAATATATCTGTCCACGGCAAGAACGTCTTTTCTTGATGTACATGTCGGAGCCAAGCCGAGTAATTTGGACCTGCAAGAAACTCCATCGTCGGGTGCTGCTGCTTTATCAAGCCGACGATCCTCTCATCTCGCGCGAACTCGCTTTTGGTGTGAGCCTGCGCATCAAGCTCAGCCACAGAACCCGCCGTATTGAAAGGCGTCAAATGGCTTTGGCCCAAGGAATACAACGGCTTCTTCCAGAAAGCCGCCTGAAAACCCACCGAGGAGGAGACGGTGACAACCCCATCGACTTCGGGCACCAGAAATTGTGACACCCATGGCATCGAGTCCATTTCCTTGAAATATAGGAAATTGGGGTACCGCGACCTGAGCAGTCTCAAATTGCCATCGTTCAGGACGCTACTCATGGCGTCTTTTGAGCGATAGTTGGTGACCAGTAGCCCGCAATCCTTAGGAATGGACTCGAGGACTGATACGACGAAATCAAACTGCGTCTTACCCTCGCCAAGAACGCCGTCAATCATGAAATAGCCATCGATCTGCAACGGTAGCAGCAGGATGCGGCCAAATCTCCGACGAGCCGATCTAACCAGGTTCCTGGCCGGCGAGACTGCCGCGATAAAGCTGCTTTCCTTGCAACGCAACGCCTCCATAGCGTCGAGCTCCGCTCGGAGGGATTCGTCGTTGCTTGCGAGAGTTGGCGCATCAGGCACCATCATCCCTGTACCCATGGACACCAGCGACGCGAATGGAGGCCGTGAAAAGAATCCGGGCATCTGGTAGAGCACGCTGGCGTTCGGAAATACCGATTCCAGATAAGGCGTGGGGCTCTCCCACACCACCACGACATCCGGCTCAAAGCCATCAGGCAGTGCTGCCCTGATAATTCGGGTCAAGCGGTCTACTTCGCCATCCCTGAACTCTCGGCGCTGATGCCGCAGGGAGCGAGCTAAGCTGTTCTCCCCACCCGTCCAGTTGAGGCAATCAATAACAGCAAGCGCAGGAATAGACCGATTCAGCCCATCTTCAATTGATTTCTCTGCGACGCAGTCGCTCGTCAGTACAACGACATTGTCGCCAGCGGCATGTAGTGATTTCACCTGAGGGACAATTGAATTCCTAAGAGTCGCAAATCTGAATAAAGGATTATTCATTTCAATTGCAGGCTCAAGGAAAAACAGAACGTTCATTTTATATTCCATCACGCAAAATTCGGCAGATATACGTCTGACGAACTATTGAAAACCGCCTCGACGCTTCATCTCAGCGCCAGAGATCCTGTGCCTACCCGCGTTGATACGCAGCTATACCCTCTTCAACGTCCTCATATGGGATAGCTTGTCCATCCTTCAAATAAATGACGTAGTCACACATGGTTCGCACTTGCCCCATTCCATGGGTCACCAGAATTAGATTGGAAACCCCGACTCTGTCTCTGAGCGCTTTCGCTGCTTTGTCCCTGAAGTGCGCATCACCGACCGAAATGGCTTCATCCACAAGGTAATAGTCAAAGTCAAAGACGAGACTTAAGCCGAACGCAACACGTCCTCTCATTCCGGACGAATAGGTCTTCACGGGCATATCAAAATAGTCGCCGATATCAGAGAACGCCTCGACCTCGCGAACCATGTCTCTCATCCGCTCTGGACTGGCTCCCTGGACTCGACACACAAACTTGACGTTCTCGCGTCCAGTCAGCGACCCCTGGAACCCGCCAGACAACCCGACAGGCCAGGAAATTGTCTTTTCAGAGATTATCTTTCCGCTATCTGGTGCGTCTTGTCCACAGAGCATTCGCATCAGCGTCGACTTGCCTGCCCCATTGCGACCGATAAGGGCGACATTCCGGCCGGAGGGAATCACACAAGAGAAGTCGCGGAATATGAAACGGCGCCCACTCTTCGGGCTGACAAACGACTTGGTTATGTTCCTTATTTCTATCATATTGAAATCAATTCGCGGCGTTGGCTTCTGTACAGGGCCAAGGCCAAAAACAGCAAGATGAGAGAAATCGATAGAGGATACTGAAAGCTAATTCCCGCCGTTATTGGATAGTGCGAAATTCCAGCTTCCCGCAACCCATCAACGATGTGGAAGAAAGGATTAAATTTTAAGAGCTTGAATATATCAGGCGGCAACACCCAGATGGGATATAGAATTCCGCTCAATATATAAACCACCATGAACGACATTCTGATGAATATCTTTGAATTCGGAAAGTGCTTCACGACTACACAAAGCACAATACCAAGAGCAAAGGCGAGAATTACCCCAACAACCAACCAAGCGAACCATTGCATAGGCTTGGCAATTTGCACGTGATATCCAAAAAACCATCCAAGCACCGCCAACATCAAAATAAACACGCAGCTGGATATTGCGCACTCAACGATCAGTCTAGCCACAAACGTGTCAAACGGCTTGATATTTGGATAAGCAAAAAGCCCTTGATTGGCGCCCACCGACTCCATGACACCAAGCGCGATATTTCGAATAAGAAAGAATGGGATCATGCCCATCAGGAGGTAGATAGGATAATCCATCCCTAACAGCGTCCCCCCACGGAATGCGCTAAAGATATATATCATCAATGCCACTTGGGCCGCAGGTTCAAACAGGACCCAAAACACGCCCATTCTGCGGTCACCTAGCCTTGTCCGCATTTCTCGTAAGATCAATGCGAACAAGACGGCCTGATTAATTCGGAGAGCAGATCGCTTCTTCACTATTCGACGTCACAGTGTTTCGACAGTCCGGCCCAATACGAGCACCTGGACGATCGGAGAAATAATCTTTTGCCATTCATACACGGCAGCATTAGTAACATAGACGGCATCTTCAGGCTGCACAAGGAATTGGCGAGCTAGGAACATGGCTGCCGGCTCCTTCAAATTCAACCTGAATACCTCCGCCTTGGGCTGCACCTTTCCGGTATCCGGGTCTTTGACATCGACCAACCGGAACACAAACACCCCCGCAGCGTCAGCCTTGACCTCGTTCAGCCCTTTGACTGTGCCGAGAACCTCTAGAAGACTGGGGTTGTTCGAGGGAAGATCGTGCAGCCCCGGATCTCCGACTGCTCCCATCGCTACAAAGCGTTTACGCGCACGCTCGAGAACGACTTCAGCACCTGGGGGCAAAATCTGGTTTTTGCCCGACAACAGATCCTCGTAATTGAACTGGTAGGACTTTTCTCCCGTGCGCACCACCACACGAATCAAGTGCGGCTCCAAAAGCGGACCGCCTGCCCGGTTGATTGCATCAAGCAACGTCAAGGGGCCTTGCAATGCAGAGAATCGACCAGGCGTCTTCACAGCACCAACAACCAAGACAGACCCCGAAAGGTCGCCAGTCAGTGCAACCTGCACCTGGGGATCGCTCGTGACGCCCTTGAGCTTTTTACGGATCAACGCCTCAACTTCATTGGGCGTCTTGCCTGCCACCTGCTCGCGTCCCACATAGGGTAGCGAGATAGTTCCCTTACTATCGATCCGCAGACTGTCAAAGACAGTTCCCCCCACAGCCAACGGGGCAAACACGGCTCCTTCTGCCGAGGAGTCCGCTATCATGACTCGGAGTACATCGCCCGCGACCAGACGGATCTCAGGTACGGTGGGCAATGCAACCGCTGTACTAAGCTCCGGTTCTGGCAACCGCATATACGGCGCAATCGTGTCTGCAGTGAGATCGACAACCGTATAGTTTTGCGAGTGGTCGTCGTTCATTACTGAGAATCGTGACGGCCCCGCTGAGGACAGCAAACTTCCGCAGCCACTCAATACCAAGGGCAAGCTCAGAATTGTCGTGCGAAGAATGCTGCGAGTATTGTTAATTATCATTTTCATAACCGAAAATTTAGTCGCGATGGTCTTCGACTGTGGCTATCACGAACCGGACAATGCCGTATAGCAGCACCAAAGCTAGAAGCAAGGTAATGAGGTTGTAAATTCTTTCTGGATATACTGCTCTGTCCGGGAGATTTGGAGACACCACCGTCACCAGACTGCGCAGCTTTTTGCTCGCTTCGATCCGAGCCGACTCCACGGAACTTACGGCAAACTTATATGCTTCCTCGGCAATTGCGGCATCGATCGTCAAATTCCGATATCGGGAAGCCACAACGTTCAACTTATCCCCGCCCTTTTGGGATACCAGCCGTTGAATCTCAGAAGCCAGTTGTTGTTCAAGCGCGTTAATCCGATTACGTTGTTGGCGAATTTGCGGAGTATCAGCATTCAATGTGCTGGACAGTCCCTTAAGCGTAGTCCGCTCTTTGGTTAGATTGGCTTCCAGCTCCGCAATAATCTCGGCACGGGCTTTCGCGGTCGCTTCGGCGTCGAGAAGATTATTCGTGCTTTGGAATTTCAACATGTCTTCGCGACGGTCTTCATAGACCGTCCGCGCTTTGGCAAGCTCGCTTTGCGCAAATGCCATCTGTTCGCGCGCCATACGGTGCGACAACTCGTTAACGAAGCGCTCGCTCTCGCCCAGCATGATTTTCAGCACTTCTTCGGCGAACCGGGGATCGAACGCCTGAACGCTCACGCTCAAGAGGCCTGTCTGCTCGTCGAAATGCGCGGAAACGATGCGTCTGTAGTACTCAAGCAGATCTTCGCGCTGGGCATTGTTGGACAGCCAGTAGAACGGATCCTGCCACCTGCCCGCGTAGTGCGTGGACCAATCCAATTTCTGCTGCAACACATTCAGCATATCCTGGGAAGTCAAAAACTCGCGGAGATATAAGGTCTCTTCCCGAGAAGTCGGATTAAGTCCGCTCAACATGACCGCGAGCCCGGGCATTTGCGGAGTCTCGTTATTGCCTACCTGACGAACTGCTACTTGTGCCGTACTAACGTATCTATCTAGCGCAAATATGCTGTAGTACACCAAGGCCAGGATCATCGGTATGCCGACAAGCCAGATGATCAAGCGTTTCGACTTCATTTTTTGTAAATTTGTCATCTAATATTTTCAATTCAGACAAAACAATGCACAAATTATGCTTGTTTTGCCGCTTTTCGCTCATTTCTGTCGACTTATCGGCCAAGCGCCGAGATTGTACTTGCAAATCAATGGAAACCTGCTACATAACGAACCGGGAAGTTGATAAAATCCTGCATTTTATTTCTTTATGTATCTATAGTTGTGAAATGTACGTTCAATATGTCACAGGGGTGCCAATAGTGTCTCCACATTAGTGGCAGACATGTCGAGGCACTATCAGTACATTTGCAGACCAGCGGACTTCAGAAACGTAGCGGCCAGCGTTTCCACTGCTTTGTCCTTCGAAGATGTGGCGCGATGGCTATCGGAGTGCCACACCAGATAGTCTGTTTTGCCATCTAGTTCGCCTAGTCGCCGGTAAACGCTTGGCATGATCGGTACGTGATCACCGAATATGCACAGGAATGCTGGGCGCTCTGCCCCGGTCAGCGCCTGCCTCAACGCCCCGAACATGGCGTCCGCATTGCGCAGATGCCTGGCGTACGCAACCAAATCCTCACATCCCTCCGGCATTGGCGCCCTCAAGACCGCTAAGGCGTCCTGATCAGCGACAGCCTCCCAATGCAGAGGTCCGTGATTCTCCATCGTGATCACATGCACATACAGAGGCGCCGTGGTCGCAGCTTGGCCTATCAGCTGAATCACCTTTTCACCCAAGGCGATGTCACTCACGTACGAGCCATTGCGCAGTGCGCCATCGAACGCCTCGATACCGATGAATTCGTCAAAGCCCAAGTGCGGAAGGACTTTGTCGCGCCGATAGAACGTCCGATGATAGGGATGCACGCAAATTGTGCGGTAGCCCAAGGAACGGAGATAAGAAGCAATGGTCGCGACGCCTTCAACCGCCAACCTGCGGTAGGGGTTGAATTTATGGATGCCCAAGGCTTCGGCGCCCATTCCCGAGAGAAATGCGAACTCCGTTCGCACCGTGTTGGCGCCCCACGCCACCACCTTCAAACGTCCATGCTCGACCGCCTCGGCCTTCAGAGCGTCAAAATTCGCCAGTACATCTTGCTGCAGTAGCTCCGGATAGGCCCTTCTTGCATCAAAGAACGATTCGCTCTGGACAACAACCATATTGGGCAACACGTCTGGCAACGCTTCGGGGCGTTTGGCCCTGGAGAATGGCGCTGTACCATCCTGGAGTTTCGGCGCCTGCTTCTCGCTTCGGCCATAGGCCCATAGAAACGCGACCATTCCCAGACGGCGCAGATCAGCGCCCGCATCAAAGGCGACGCGAATGCGTCGACCAGCCAAGATCGCCATTGCCAGACCGGCCGCCGCCAACCCGAATGTGTGACCAAAGAAAAGCGCAGACGGCGCCGTCGGGTCAAACATATGTTCCTGCGGCAGTTCTGCGAATGAAACCAGCCAAACCCCCGCGCCCGCGGTCACAGAATCCTCTAGCAATAGCCCAGCTACAAGCGCCACACCATACCCGCCCCCAGCGGCAACCGCACGACCGACACCAAAAAACGGCAGGTACAACCTCGGATGCCTGATCGCGTCCAGAAAGTACTCAAAATCTGGATAGACGAATGGCTCCCGCAGCGCGTGGAATTTCGCGTTATTGACCAACACGAGTAAAAGCTGAAGGGCCAGCACATTCAGCCCGCCGAAATATGGCCGGCGAAACAATGCCAACTCCAAGGCGAACGCCAGCGTCCACACCCCCACTTGCACGGCAAACGCAGCCGCAGGACGTCGCCACGGCGGCGTTGGCCGAGGCGTCAGTAACGCCTCGATACCCAGAGACAGCACGAGGCCAATCAAATACGGAGGCAGCAGCGGAATCCAAAACGCCTCAATCACCGTAGCCCAGCCTCTTCAAGATCCACCCCGACACTGCGGGATGAATCACAGACAATAGGAAGCACCCCAGATTCAGCGGGAACGGGAAGCTGATGCGCGCCCGATTGGCCGCCAGGCCGCGGCGGATAACACGTGCGGCTTTTTCGGACTTCCACAGAAAGGGTTTGGGGCCAGGCATAGCCGCACACATTTGCGACTCGACGTAACCCGGCATCACCACGTTGAATTTGATTCCCTGGTCAGCCATGGCATCGCGCATGGCCTCGCCGTAAACCTTCACAGCCGCCTTGCTGGCGCTGTAGCTCGGGGTTTCAGGTAGTCCACGCCACGCGGCCAACGAACTGATCAACGCGATCTGCCCATACCCGCGCTTGCGCATCCCTGGCAATACTCCTTCCACCGTCGCAAAGACGGCCTTGATGTTGACGTCGAGCAGCCGTTGCACGTCTTGCCAATCTTCGCCCTGATGCTGCGGCCCAGTGTTGATGTTGACACCCGCATTGGCGATAACGAGTTCTGGCATTTCCAGATCGCTCACGGCAGTCAACCAGCCGACGAGCGCGTCATGCTCGCGAACATCAAGTTCTTGTGTAACGACCCGCGCGCCGAACGCCCTGCATGCCTGGTCCAACTCATGAAGACGCGCCGAGTTGCGGCCCTGCAGAATCAATGTCTTTGTCCCTGCTGCCGCATACTCCAGCGCCAGCGCGCCGCCGATGCCGCCCGTCGCGCCGGTAATGAGCACGCAGCGCGGCAAACCGGGCAGCATGCTTTTAGTGCTATTCATGGTTCTGCCTTATTCTTCCGGACACGCCGCCACGGGTTGCGCCGTAGACCAAGGGCTTCTCCCAAGTCCCGAACGCGCCAATACAGGGGCACGACTCTACCCTTCAAGCCTGGCATTCCCTGGATATCCCACCCTGTCCAAGGCAAAAAGGGATTTCGACGGCCGTAGCCCCAGATTTCGATTCGTGTAGCGGGATGCTCGCTTGGGCCACGGGCGTGGAAGCCCGAGGTATCGGCGACCACCAGCGTGTTTCGCTTGACCGAAAATGTGCGCGGCTCCGCATAGCCCATCCGCCGTACTTCCTTTGGTGAGACCCGAAGCGAACCGCGGGCACTTAGGCGGTCGAGTGATTTCGCGTGCGTGGATTCCCGGCGCAACCAGGCCAGACGCCGGCGATTGATACGGTGTGACCCTGGCACATAGACGAACGCGCCATCGCCCTGCTCCACATCGGTCAGAAACAACCACGCCTTCACTGTTGGATGAAACGTGTCCGAATGCAGCTGCACCTGAGGATCGCAAGAGGTCTTGCGCACTCGGGTCAGAATGGTCTGCAAGTAGTTCATAGGATGGCACTGGAACGAACTGGCATAGCTGAGCAACCCCAGCCACTGTTCGCCTCCAAGGACCGATCGGGTTGCCGGCATGCGCCTAAGCGTGTCCGCGTCCAGAGAGACGCGACGAGTGATCGTGTCACCCTGCATCATCTCCCTGCTGTCGCCATTTAGGTTGAAGAGCTCCTGAGCAACAGCTTCGAATACAGTTGGGGCTAAAAAATCCTGCTTGAGGATAAACCCGTCGCGATCAAAATCCGCGCGATCTTGGTTGCTTATCCTGGACGCCAGGCGCCCACGGCGAAACGCCGCCAGGCGATGGGCCAGCTTCACGCGGGCGACGTGCAGCCCCTTCTTATTGAGGAATGCACTGCCAATGATGGGATTGTCTTTGAACGACTTGGCCTCGGTCGCAAGCGCCAGCAACCAGATCGGCGCGCACAGCCAACGCAGCATTTGCGCGGCGTATGTTGAGAGGGTCGCAGAAGGTTTTGTCTGTGGCGTGGTTTTTGACACGGTGCATAACGGACAAGGCCGCCCTGAGGCGGCCATTGTCCGATTTCACAATGATCCGATCGCGTCCCCCCGATGGGGACGACCGGGCATTGTAAGCCAACGCCAGGACCGCGCTGGCTAGATGTGTTGTTACTGCAGCAGGCTGCGCAGCATCCAAGCGTTCTTTTCGTGCACGTCCAGGCGCTGCGTCAGCAGGTCGGCGGTGGGCTGGTCATTGGCGGCATCCGCCTTCTCAAACGCCGAGCGGGCGGTCTTGGCGACGGATTCGTTGGCGCTGACCAAAAGTCGGACCATTTCCAGCGCTTCCGGCACCGACTCGGGCTCGGCAATGGACGACAGCTTGGAGTATTCGCGGTAGGTGCCCGGCGCGTAGTGACCCAGGGCGCGGATGCGTTCGGCGATGCTGTCCAGCGCGTTCCACTCTTCCGTGTACTGCGTCATGAACATCAGGTGCAGCGTATTGAACATGGGCCCCGTGACGTTCCAGTGGAAGTTGTGCGTCATCAGGTACAGCGTGTACGAGTCGGCCAGCAGCTTGGACAATTCACCGGCGACGGCGGCGCGGTCCTTGTCCGAAATGCCGATGTTGATGCGCGGAACGCTCGGGGTCTTCTTGGTGGACTTGGCCATTGCTAGCTCCTATAGGATAAGTACGAATTAAGGATACCACTGCAAACACTACGGATTGACGCGAGACAAGCATCAAGCAAGGGGTTGCGCGACGACTGTTTGACGCGGCTCAAAAGGCCTTTACGTCGTGCCAATCCAGCCCTTGAAACATCAGTCCTGGATCGCGGCCGCCTCGTCGGTCAGCATCTTCACGCCAGGCAGCTCGCACTCATAGACGGCCTGCGCCAAGGCCTCGATGGCGGCCAGGCGGGGAAAGCTGCGGCGCCAGGCCAGCACGACGCGGCGCTCCGGCACGTGGCCGTCGAACGGCAGGTAGGTCAGCAGGCTGTTGCTTGGCGGGTGCTCGGGCACGGCCGTAATCGGCAGCACGGTGACGCCGATGCCGGCCGCGACCATATGGCGGATGGTTTCCAGCGATGAACCTTCGAAGGTGCGCTGGATGCCGTCGCTGGCCGCCGAGAATCGGGACAGTTCGGGACAGACTTCCAGCACCTGGTCGCGGAAACAATGCCCGCTGCCCAACAGCAGCATGGTCTGCTGCTTCAAGTCTTGGGCGTCGATGGACTTGCGCTGGGCCAGTTCGTGGTCGTTGGGTACCGCCACGATGAAGGGTTCATCGTAGAGCGGTTGCATGACGAGGCCGGCTTCGGGCAGCGGCAGCGCCATGATGGCGCAATCGATCTCGCCCTGGCGCAGCAGTTCCACCAGACGTACGGTGAAGTTTTCCTGCAGCAGGAGCGGCATCTGCGGCGTGCGGCCGATCTGCACGGGCACCAGTTTGGGCAGCAGGTACGGGCCGATGGTGTGGATGACGCCGACGCGCAAGGGGCCGGCCAGCGGGTCGTGCCCCTGCCGCGCGATCTCTTTGATGCTGGCGCTTTCTTCAAGCACTTTCTGGGCCTGCGCGACGATGCGCTGGCCGATCGGCGTCACGCCGACCTCGGCGCCGCCGCGTTCGAACAGCGTCACGCCCAGTTCGTCTTCCAGCTTGCGTATCGCGACGGACAGCGTCGGTTGGCTGACGAAACAGGCCTCGGCCGCCCGGCCGAAATGCCGTTCGCGCGCGACGGCGACGATGTACTTGAGTTCGGTGAGAGTCATGGTGGACTACGCCCCCGGGGGTTGCGCGCAGGCCTTGCGGCCGGCGCTTGAAAGATTCAGATTAATGATGGCCTGCATGGCGTCACGTCCGCAGGAAGTCTTCGCGGCCACGCATCCAGCGCGCCAGATGCGCTTCGACGGCATCGGGATGCTCGGCGCGCAGCCATACCGCGGCATCGCGCGCGTCTTCGGCGATGGCGGCATCGGTTTCCAGGTCGGCAAAGCGCAGCAGCGCCATGCCCGACTGGCGCGTGCCCAGGAATTCGCCCGGGCCGCGTTGCTCCAGGTCGCGCCGGGCGATTTCAAAGCCGTCCGACGTCTCGAACATGGCCCGCAGGCGTTCGCGCGCGATCTGGGACAAGGGCGTTTGGTACAGCAGCACGCAAACGGACTCGGCGGTGCCCCGCCCTACCCGCCCGCGCAGCTGATGCAGCTGGGCCAGGCCGAAGCGTTCCGCGTGTTCGATGACCATCAGCGACGCGTTGGGCACGTCGACGCCGACTTCGATGACGGTGGTAGCCACCAGCAGGTCCACGTCGCCTTCGCGGAAGGCCTGCATGACGGCCGCTTTTTCAGCCTGGGGCAATCGGCCGTGCACGAGCCCGATGCGCAGGTCCGGCAGGTCGACGCGCATGCCTTCATAGGTATCGACGGCCGTTTGCAGTTCCAGCGCCTCGCTTTCCTCGACCAGCGGACAGACCCAATACGCCTGCTGGCCGCCACGCGCGGCTTGCGCGACATGCGCGATGACTTCTTCGCGCCGCGCGTCGGAAACCAGCTTGGTCAGCACGGGAGTGCGGCCGGGCGGCAGTTCGTCGATGACGGACACGTCCAGGTCGGCGAAGAACGTCATGGCAAGCGTCCGGGGGATGGGCGTGGCGCTCATGTTCAGCTGATGCGGCACGAAGCGCCCGCGCACGGTCTCGCCCTTTTTCGTCAGCGCCAGGCGCTGCCCGACGCCGAAGCGATGCTGCTCGTCAACGATCGAGAGGCCCAGACGATGGAACTCCACGTGATCCTGGATCAGCGCCTGCGTACCGACGACCAGTTGCACGCTGCCGTCGGCCGCGGCGGCGGCGGCCTCGCGGCGGGCTTTGGCGGTGAGGCTGCCGCTTAGCCAGGCGACATTCACGCCTAGCGGCTGCAACCACGACACCAGCTTCTGGAAGTGCTGCTCCGCCAGGATTTCAGTGGGCGCCATCAAGGCCACCTGTGCGCCGCTGGCTATCGCTTGCGCCGCCGCGATGGCGGCGACGACGGTCTTGCCGCTGCCCACGTCACCTTGCAGCAAGCGGTGCATGGGATAGGGCTTGGCCAGATCCGCCGAGATTTCCTGCACCACGCGTTCCTGCGCGCCGGTCAGTTTGAACGGCAGCTTGGCGTAGAGCTTGTCGACCAGGCCCCCCGGCTCGTTGCGCACCGGCAGCGATTCGGCTTCTTTCACGCGGCGCGCCGCGCGGGCGGCTGCCAGCGACAACTGCTGGGCCAGCAACTCATCGAATTTGATCCGGCGCCAGGCGGGATGCACGCGGTCCAGCAACGCCTGCTCGGACTCGCCTTGAGCGGGCGTATGCAACGCGCGAATGGAGGGTTCGAAGGGCGGCAGGTCATAGCGCTGGCGCGCTTCGTCCGGCAAGGTATCGGACAAATCAGCGCGGTCCAGCGCTTGCGCGATGGCGCGACGCAGCGTCAGCTGCGGCAGGCCTTCTGTGGTCGGATAGACAGGGGTCAGCGCCGTGGGCAATGGGGCATCCGCATTGGTCATGCGGGGGTGCACCATCTGGCGGCCGAACATATTGGTACGGACTTCGCCGCGGGCGCGCAGACGCTTGCCCACGGTGATCTGCTTTTGTTGGCTGGGATAGAAGTTCAGCCAACGCAATTGAAGTTCGCCGGTTTCATCCGCCAGGGTGGCGGTGAGTTGGCGCCGAGGCCGGTAAAGCACCTCGGATTTGGTGATCTCGCCCTCGACCTGGCCGGAAAACCCAGGGCGCAGGGAACTTATCGGGATGACTCGGGTTTCGTCCTCGTAACGCAACGGCAGGTGCAGCACGAAGTCCTCGGGCAGCACCAAACCCAGGTTACGGAGCTTGCGCTCTGTATCCGTCAACGGTTTCCCGGCGCCTTTGTTATCGGCGCCGGGTCGCTTGGAAGCCACTGCCGCGGCCGGCATGAAGGAACGAACCCCTGGGATCGAAAGTCCGGGTGTGCCTTACAGGACGAGGATGGCTTCGACTTCGAACTGCGCACCCTTGGGCAGGCTGGCCACGCCGATGGTCGAACGCGCCGGGAACGGCTGCGGAATGATTTCGGCCATGATGGAATTGGCGGCGGTGAACTTGCCCAGGTCCGTCAGGAACAGGGTGAGCTTGACGACGTTGTCCAGCGTGCCGCCGGCGGCGGTGATCACGGCTTGCATGTTGGCGAAAGCCTGGCGCACTTGCGCGTCGAAGTTTTCGGAAACCAGATCGCCGGTGCCCGGCTCCAGGCCGATCTGGCCCGAGAGATAGACAGTCTTGGTGCCGGTAACGGCAACCGCTTGCGAGTAAGGGCCAACGGCGGCGGGCGCGGCGTCGGTATGGATGATTTGCTTGCTCATGGGCGGAATCCTTCAGGTGACGGATAGAAGCTACAACTATCGGAGTTTAAACAGCAATAGACTTTTGCGAAAGTGGCCGGATGACGCAGGGATGTCCCTTTTCGCGTCCTATGAGTCTGCCTGATGGCCCGCGCCGCCGATATCGCCCCGATGCGCGATCAGCAGTTCGTATAGCGCCTGGGCCGCGACGGAGAGGCTGCGGCCTTTGCGCTGCACCAGATACAGCGGCCGCGTCAGCACGCGCCCGGCCAGCGGCACCACGCGCAGGTCATCGCTGCGGAAATGAAAGAGCGTCATGGCGGGCACGACCGACACGCCCAGGCCGGCCCGCACCAGCCCGGTCACGGTCGCCAGGTGTTCGACTTCGAACACGGGCAGCGGCGCATCGGCGCCCAGCGCCTCGTCCAGATGTTTGCGCACACTGCTGCCGCGCGCAAGTTGAATGACGGGATGGCGCACGATGTCGCGCAGGCGGACCCGGCTCTGCGCCGCCAGGGGATGGTCAGCGCGGCACACCAGGAAATAGCGGTCGGCGTGCAGGAATTCGCTGTCCAGGTCCGTCATGTCCGGCCGGCGGGACGCCACGGCAAAGTCGACCTGGCCGCTTTGCACCATGTCCAGGCAGGGATCCAGCAGCGCATCGCGCAGGTCCAGCACGATGCCCGGATGCGCCTGGCTGAAGCGCGCCAGCAGACCTGGCAGCCAGCCGGCGGCCAACGAAGGCAGCGCGGCCAGCGCGACGCGACCGCGGCGGCGGGCGGCATGGTCGCGCAGGTCTTCCATCACCAGATCCATGTCGGCCAGCAGGCGGCGCGCCGACGCGTCCAGCACCCTGCCCTCGGCCGTCAATTCCACGTGCCGCGTGTTGCGGTCGAAGAGCCGCAAGCCGGCGGCCTCTTCCAGAGACCGGACCAATGCGCTGAAAGCCGGCTGGGTCAGGTGGCAGCGCTGGGCGGCGCGCGTGAAGTGCCGCTCGTCGGCCAGCGCCACGAAGGCGCGCAGTTGCCGGGCAGATAGATTCATGGGTTTTTTCTATCAATTCATCCGATCTTTCTATTTTACTGATGAACCTCGTCTGCCTATAGTGACCTGCACCGCCCCAAGGCCGACTGGACCCTTTATGTCTCACTCTCCCCTGCTTATCGGCTGCGCCTCCGGGTTCTCCGGCGACCGCAGCGACGGCGCCGCCGCCGTGGTGCGTACGCTGGCCGCCCAGGGCGGCGGCACGCTGATTTTCGAAACGTTGGCCGAACGCACGCTGGCGTTGGCCCAACTGGCCCGCAACGAAGACCCCAGCCGCGGCTACGAGCCCCTGCTGGACGAACTGGTATCGCCGGTGCTGGCGGATTGCCTGCGCCATGGCATCAACATCGTCAGCAATTTCGGCGCCGCCAACCCGGCCGCCGCAGCCCGGCGCATTGCCGCGATCGCGCGCGAGCAGGGGCTGCCGGCGCCGCGGATCGCCGTGGTGCACGGCGACGCCTTGAATGCGCCGGATCAGCGCGCCTTGTTGCAGGAACGCCTGGGCGCGGCGCTGGAAGGACAAGAAGTGGTCAGCGCGACGGCCTATCTGGGCGCGACGGAAATCGCGCAGGCGCTCGCCGCCGGCGCCCAGATTGTGGTTGCGGGCCGCGTGGCGGATCCCTCGCTGACCTTGGGTCCGGCAATGGCGCACTTTGGCTGGGACGCCGCGGACTGGCCCCGCCTGGGCCGAGCCACCATGGCGGGCCACATGCTGGAATGCGGATTGCAGGTCACGGGCGGCTATTTCTGCGTGCCCGGCCTGAAAGAGGTGCCCGACGTGCACGCGGCGGGCTTTCCCATCGCCGAAATCCATGCCGACGGCGAATTCGTTATCGGCAAGGCAGCCGATACCGGCGGCGCGGTGGACGCGCGCACCGTCAAAGAGCAATTGCTGTACGAAGTCCATGACCCCGCCCGCTATCTGACGCCCGACGTCGTGGCCGACCTGAGCCAGGCCCGTGTGGTCGAGTTGGGCGGCAACCGCGTCGCCGTGCATGGCATCACCGGCCACGCGCGCCCACCCGAACTGAAGGTCAACGTGTGCTATCGCGGCGGCTGGCTGGCCGAAGCCGAGATCTCGTACGCGGGCGTGCAGGCTGAAGCCCGCGCCCGCCTTGCCGCGGACATCGTGCAGAAGCGGCTGGGCGCCGCCTTCAGGCTGCGCGCCGATCTGATCGGCGCGATCAGCATCCTGGGCGACGACGCCGGGGAAATGCGCCGCGCGCTGCCCGACGGTTTGGCGCGCGACGTGCGCCTGCGGATCGCGGGCGAACATACCGACCGCGCGCAGGCTGAACGCATCCTGCGCGAAGTGACCGCGCTGTACACCTGCGGCCCCGCTGGCGGCGGCGGCGTCCGCACCGCGTTGCGGCCGCGCCTGAACATGGTGTCCTGCACCATTGCCCGCGAAGCCGTGCACAGCGGCTGGAACTTCCTGGAGGACATCGCCCCATGACCCGCAACCCCGACACGCTGCCCGTGCCGTTATACCGCCTGGGCCACAGCCGATCCGGCGATAAAGGCGACATCTCCAACCTGAGCCTGATCGCGTGGGACCCGGAGTGCTACGCGGTGCTGGCGGCGCAAGTCACCGAGGCGCGCGTTGCCGCCTGGTTTGCCTACCGGCACCCTGCCCGCGTCACCCGCTACCTGCTGCCCACCCTGCATGCCATGAATTTCGTGCTGGAAGGCGTGCTGGACGGCGGCGTGAACGACGCGCTGAACCTGGACACGCACGGCAAGAGCCTGTCTTTCCGATTGCTGGACTTGACGGTGGAGGTCAGCGCCGACCTGGCCGGCCGCCTGCCAGACATACCCGGCGACCGTCCCGCGGCCGCCTGATCACTGCCATTACCCCCTATAAAAAAACACCACAGGAGACACACATGCGCATTTCATCCAAGGGCCGGCTGGCCCTGCTGCTGGCGGCTGCCCTTCCCCTGACCGCGCTGGCCCAGAGCTTTCCGGCCAAACCCATCACCTTCATCGTGCCGTTCGCGGCCGGCAGCGCCACGGACCAGATCGGCCGCGCCATCGGCCAGGGCGTCACGGAACAGACCGGCCAGGCCGTCGTCATCGAGAACAAGCCCGGCGCCAGCGCCATGATCGGCGCCGCCGCCGGCGCGCGCGCCGCGCCGGACGGCTATACGGTCCTGATCACCACCAACACCACGCACGCCGCCAATGAACACCTGTACAAGTCGCTGACGTACCAGCCCGTGAAGGACTTCGCACCGATCTCGCTGTTGGGCAAAGGCGGCCAGATCATGGTGGTCAACCCCAACTCGTCCGCCAAGACCGTGGGCGACTTCCTGGCCCAGGCCAAGCAATCGCCGGGCAAGCTGAGTTTTGGCAGCGGCAGCTCCAGCAGCCGCATCGCGGGCGAATTGCTACAGCAGATGGCAGGCGTGCAACTGCTGCACGTGCCCTACAAGAGCAATCCGCTGGCCGTGACCGACCTGCTGGGCGGTCAGATCGACATGATGATCACCGACACCGCGACGGGCCTGCCCCAGGTCAAGTCCGGCAAACTGCGCGCATTGGGGGTGACGGGGCTGGCCCGGTCGCCATTGGCGCCAGACGTGCCGACGATCGCCGAAGCCGGCGTACCGAACTACGAGATGGGCTATTGGTTCGCGGCCTATGCGCCAGCCGGCACGCCGCCCGACGTGGTGAAGCGCTTGAACGAGCTGCTGGTGAACGCCACCAAGACCAAGCCCGCCCAACAGTTCTATGCGCAGACCGGCACCGACCCGGCCACTTCCACGCCCGACGAGTTGGCCGCGTTTCAGCAGGCCGAATCCAAAAAGTGGGGCGACATCATCAAGAAGGCGGGAATCCAGCCGGAATAAGCTGGCCTGCCATGGAATGCAAAAAACCATCGCCTGGGCGATGGTTTTTTTTTATCGACACAGGCGCGATGGCTTATTTGTCGACGAACGCGCGTTCAACCACGTAATCGCCCGGCTGGCCCACGCCCGCCGAAACGACGAAGCCGCGCTTGTCCAGCATGGCGCTGATGTCGGCCAACATATGCGGGCTGCCGCAGATCATGGCGCGATCGGTTTCGGGGTTGATCTGCGGGATGCCGATGTCTTCACACAGCTTGCCGTTTTCCATCAGTTCCGTGATGCGGCCCTGATTGCGGAACGGTTCGCGCGTGACGGTCGGGTAGTACACGAGCTTGTCGCGGACGACGTCGCCGAAGAACTCGTTGTTCGGCAGTTCCTTTTCGATGAAGTCGGCATAGGCCAGCTCGCTGACCCAGCGCACGCCATGGACCAGGATGACCTTGTCGAAGCGTTCGTAGATGTCCGGATCTTTGATGATGCTCATGAACGGCGCCAGGCCCGTGCCGGTGCCGAACAGGAACAGGTGCTTGCCCGGCTTCAGGTCGTCGACGACGAGCGTGCCCACGGGCTTGCGGCTGACCAGGATGGTGTCGCCTTCTTTCAGATGCTGCAGTCGCGACGTGAGCGGACCGTTCTGCACCTTGATGCTGAGGAATTCGAGGTTTTCTTCGTAGTTCGCGCTGGCGATGCTGTATGCCCGCAGCAGCGGCTTGCCTTCAACTTCCAGCCCGATCATGACGAAGTGGCCGTTGTGGAACCGCAAGGCCGCATCACGCGTCGTGGTGAAGGAAAACAGGGTGTCGTTCCAGTGGTGCACGCTTAGTACGCGCTCAGTGTTGAAAGCAGCCATGTCGTAGTAGGGAATATTAGGGTTGACCCTATTCTACAGGGTCTTGATGGGAATTGCTCTCATTATTCCGTAATACCCTTATGCCGTATTGATGGGGATCAAGGGTTGGAACCCATGCCTTACGAAGAGTTGAATGCTGTTTCGCTTCCTGTTATTGTCCGGTTCTCAGTTGATAATCGTTTTCGTTAGCAGACCGTTTTAAGCAACGGAAAGCCCCCTTACGCGGCTTTGCCCGTTGCTGCCCTAGCCGGAGTTCCCGACATGACCAAGCGTCCCCAATTGAATTCGCTGCTTCGCGCCCTGGCGCTGGCCGGCGCCGCCGCCTTCACCGTCTCGGCCAATGCCGCAGAAGAAGTCAGCCTGTACACCACCCGGGAACCCAAGCTGATCCAGCCGTTGCTGGATGCCTTCACCAAGGAAAGCGGCATCAAGGTCAATACCGTTTTCGTCAAGGACGGCCTGCTGGAACGCGTGAAAGCCGAAGGCACCAAGTCGCCTGCCGACGTGCTGATGACCGTGGACATCGGCAACCTGCTGGACCTGGTGGACGGCGGCGTGACCCAATCGGTCAAGTCCGAGACCCTGGAATCGGTGATCCCCGCCAACCTGCGCGGCGCCGACGGCAAGTGGTACGCCCTGTCGCTGCGCGACCGCGTGCTGTACGTGGAAAAGGACTTGAAGCTGGAGTCCTTCCGCTACGAAGACCTGGCCGACCCCAAGTGGAAAGGCAAGGTCTGCATCCGTTCGGGCCAGCACCCTTACAACACCGCCATGGTCGCCTCGATGATTGCGCATGACGGCGCGGAAGCGACCGAGAAGTGGCTGCGCGGCGTCAAGGCCAACCTGGCCCGCAAGGCTGCGGGCGGCGACCGCGACGTGGCGCGCGACATCCTGGGCGGCATCTGCGACATCGGCCTGGCCAATGCGTACTACGTCGGCCACATGAAGAATTCCGAACCCGGCACCGACGGCCGCAAGTGGGGCGACGCCATCAAGGTCATCCGCCCGACGTTCGCCAACGAGAAAAGCGGCGGCACGCACGTGAACGTCAGCGGCGCCGCCGTTGCCGCCCACGCGCCGAACAAGGCCAACGCCATCAAGCTGCTGGACTTCCTGGTGTCCGAACCCGCCCAGGCCCTGTATGCCCAGGCCAACTATGAATACCCCGTCCGCAAGGGCGTGAAGCTGGACCCCGTGATCGCCAGCTTTGGCGAACTGAAGGTGGATCCGCTGCCCTTGACCGAAATCGCCAAGCACCGCAAGCAAGCCAGCGAACTGGTGGACAAGGTCGGCTTCGACAACTGATAAGCCCCGGGTCGCCACGCCCTGGCGTGGCATCATCCTGCGGCAGTATTGGGCCTGTTCCCTTCTTTGCGGAGGGAACAGGCCTTGCCTTTGATGCAATCGACTTTGAAGCATGCACACAGAATCCTTGCCCCGGCCGCTGCGTTTGCGCTGGACTGAACGCGGCGCCGGCTGGCTTGCGGGCGCCGGCCTGATCGCCCTGGCCGTGCTTGCGCCCGTGCTGACGCTGCTGTGGTGGGCGCTGGGCGGCGAACTCTCTCACTGGCAGCACCTGGCAAGTTACGTGCTGCCGCAGGCTCTCGCCAACACGGCCATGCTGCTGGCCGGGGTGGGCGTGATGGTGACGCTCTTGGGCACCGGCGCCGCCTGGCTCGTAACCGCCTACGACTTTCCCACGCGCCGCATCCTGACATGGGCGCTGCTGCTGCCGCTGGCGGTACCGACCTACATCATCGCGTTCTCTTACCTGGACTTGCTGCACCCCATCGGGCCGGTCCAGACGGCGATCCGCGCCCTGCTGGGCTATGACAGCCCGCGGCAGTTCCGCCTGCCCGACCTGCGCTCCATCTACGGCGCGATCTTCGTGCTGGGCTTCGTGCTGTACCCGTATGTCTATCTGAGCACGCGCGTCATGTTCATGACCCAGGCGGCCAGCCTGCTGGAAGCGGCGCGCACGCTGGGCGCCGGGCGCGTTGCGGTGTTCTTCCGGGTGGCGCTGCCCCTGGCACGGCCCGCCATCGTCGTGGGTGTCAGCCTGGCGCTGCTGGAAACGCTGAACGATATCGGCGCGTCCGAGTTCCTGGGCGTGCAGACGCTGACGGTGTCGGTCTATACCACCTGGGTCACGCGCTCGGACCTGGCCGGGGCCGCGCAGATCGCGCTGACGATGCTGGCCATCGTGATCGGGCTGATCATGCTGGAGCGCCACGGCCGCAAGCGCCAGCGCTACGCCAATACCCAGCGCATGCGCCCCATGCAGCCGCGCCGCCTGCGCGGCCTGGCCGCCGGCGTGGCCGCCCTGCTGGGCTGGATCCCCGTCATGCTGGGGTTCATCGCGCCGGCCGCCTATCTTATCCATGAAACCTACAAGCGCCTGCACTTGGTGGGCGGCGTATCGAACCAGTTGATCAACGGCCTGGGCAACACGCTGATCGTCGCCTTCAGCGCCACGATCGTTACCCTGCTGTGCGGGCTGATCGTGGCCTGGGCCGGACGCACCATGCGCGAAAGCGCCAGCTTCAATCCGGGCCGGGCCTGCGCGCGGATCGCCAGCCTGGGCTACGCGGTGCCGGGCACGGTGCTGGCCATCGGCCTGTTGACGCCTTTCGTCTGGATCGACCATGCCGTGGCCTCGGTTTTCGGCGGTCCGGGCCTGTTCCTGATGGGCTCCATGGGTGCGCTGGTCATCGCCTACGTGATCCGCTTCCTGGCGATTTCCACGGGCGCGCTGGAAGCCGGCCTTGCCCGCATCCCGCCTTCGCTGGAACAGGCGTCGCGGCTGCTGGGCGAAAGCTCGGCAGGCACCCTGCGTCGCGTCCATCTGCCGCTGCTGCGCCCCGCGCTGGCCGCAAGCGCCCTGCTGGTCTTCGTGGACGCCATGAAGGAATTGCCGGCGACCTTGCTGCTGCGGCCGATGAATTTCGACACGCTCGCCACCTGGCTTTACGCCGAAGCCGCGCGCGGCACGTACGAGGAAGGCGCCGTCGCGGCGCTGGCGATCGTGCTGGCCGGCCTTTTGCCCGTCATCCTGCTGGCGCGCACCAATCTGAAAATGGGACATTGATCATCGTGCCCGATCTGTTAGAAATCGATCACCTTTCGCTCGCTTACGACACGCCCGGGGGCTTGAAGCCCGTGGTGCAAGACTTGACCCTGGGCCTGCCGTCCGGACACATCGGCTGCCTGTTGGGCGAGTCCGGCTGCGGCAAGACCACAGTGCTGCGCGCCATCGCCGGCTTCGAACCGGTGCGGGCGGGGCGCATCCTGCTGGACGGCACCGTCATCTCCTCAGCCACCGAACAGGTCGCGCCGGAACTGCGCCGCGTCGGCATGATGTTTCAGGACTACGCCCTGTTCCCGCACCTGACCGTGGCCTTGAATGTGGCGTTCGGCCTGCGCAAGCTCGCGCGCGCAGACCGTGCGCGCCGCGTTGAAGAAATGCTGGAACTGGTGGGTTTGGCGCATGCCGCCAACAGCTACCCGCACGAAATCTCGGGCGGGCAGCAACAGCGCGTGGCGCTGGCCCGGGCGCTTGCGCCCTCCCCCGATCTGCTGTTGCTGGACGAACCGTTCTCGAACCTGGATGTGGACACACGCGAACGCCTGGCGTTCGAGGTGCGCGACATCCTCAAGACCACCGGCCACACGGCCATCCTGGTCACGCACAACCAGGCCGAAGCCTTCGCCATCGCCGACCGCATCGGCGTGATGAGCAAAGGATCCATCGCGCAGTGGGATACGCCCTATAACCTGCATCATCATCCGCGCAACGATTTCGTGCGGGACTTCATCCGTCGCGAAGCGCTGGAGGCGCAGCGCGAGCAGGCATTCGCCCGCGGGCGCTGATTTACCCGAGCCCCTCGTGCGGCCTTGGCCGCCGGGGGCATCAGCCGGCCATCAATCCGCCGACAGCTTGACCTTTTGCGACAGCGCCTTGAAGGCTTCGTGCTGGCTTTGGGTCAGGCGCTCGACCTCTTGCGGCGTCGATCCATACGGCATGAAACCGGCTTGTTCCAGCTTGTCCTTCACTTCCGGCAAGGCCAGCGCCCACTGGAACGCCTCGCTCAGCGCCTGGGTGACTTCCGGCGACATCTTGGCCGGGCCGTACACTGCGAACCACGGGTCCACCACTGCGCCCGCATAACCCAGTTCGGCCAGCGTGGGCACATCCGGCAATGCCGGCGCCCGCTTGCTGCCCGTGACGGCCAGCGCATGCACCTTGCCCGCCTTGATGTGCGGCAGCGAGGCCGGCAGGTTGTCGAACATCACAGGCAGGTGTCCGCCCAGCAAATCGTTCAGCCCTTGCGCGCTGCCCTTGTACGGAATGTGCTGCATGCCGGCGCCCGTCAGTTGGTCGAACATCACGCCGGCCAGATGCATGGACGTCCCGGTGCCGGGCGTGCCGAACGCGGTGCCCGGGTGTTGCTTGGCGTACGCCACCAGATCCTTGACGCTATCCACCTTCAATGCAGGGCCGACTTCAAGCACCACGGTGGATGCGCCCAGCATGCTGACGCCGGTGAAATCCTTGGTGGGATCGAACGGCATCGACGGGTAGACGAACGGGTTCAGCGCGTTCGTGGAGATGGCGCCGAAACCGATCGTGTAACCGTCCGGGGCAGCCTTGGCCACGGCATCCATCCCGATGTTGCCGCCCGCGCCCGGCCGGTTTTCGACAATGACGGGCTGGCCGAGCTTTTCGGCCACCTTCTGCCCGGCGCTGCGGGCCACCAGATCGGTGGTGCCGCCCGCCGTGTAGGGAACGATGAAGGTGATGGGTTTGGCCGGATAGCCGGCAGCGAACGCCGCGGACGCGCCGTTGACCAGCGCCAACGCGGCCAGGCCGCGCGCAAGGTTGAGGGTGTAGCGATGCATGAGTCTCCATCCTGTTGTTATCAAGGTTTGGAGGCGCATCATACTGCCGCGCTGGCGTTGCGCGGCAGGGGAAAACACGGCTTCAATCAGGCGCGCGGTTCCGGCAGCGGAATGTACTCGGTCTCGTCGCCGGGCACGATCTGGTCGAAGCGCGTGCGCTGCCAGTCTTGCTTGGCCTGTTCGATGCGGTCCTTGCTGCTGGAGACGAAGTTCCACCAGACAAAGCGCGGACCGTCCAAGGGTTCGCCGCCCAGCACCGCGAACCGTGCGGCGGTGACGGCGCGGATCTGCACCGGCCGCCCCGGGGCAAACACCACCAGCCGGCCGCTTTCGAACACTTGCCCATCCACTTCGACCGAGCCTTCGGCCAGATAGGCGGCGCGCTCTTCGTACTCGGCCGGCAGCACCGTCGTGGCGCCCGCCTTCAGTTGCAAGTCGCCATAGAACAGCGGCGACAGCGTCTTGACCGACGAGGTCTTGCCGAACAGCGAGCCCGCCACGATCTGGGCGCGCACGCCTTCGCCTTCGACCACCGGCTGCGCGTCCAAGCCATAGTGCGTAAAGCCCGGGTCCGTTTCTTCGTGCTGCTTGGGCAGGCCCACCCAGATCTGCAGGCCACAGAGCCGCTGCGGCGCCTTGCGGCTTTCCGGTGAAGAACGTTCCGAATGGACGATGCCGCGGCCGGCGGTCATCCAGTTCACTTCGCCAGGCAGGATCGTCTGGGTATTGCCCGCGCCGTCGCGGTGCACCATCGACCCTTCATACAAGTAGGTGACCGTGGACAGGCCGATGTGCGGGTGCGGGCGGACGTCGATGCCTGTGCCGGCATCGAATTCGACCGGACCCATATGGTCAAGGAACACGAATGGCCCGACGGTCCGGCGCTGTGCCGACGGGATTGCGCGGCGGACGGAAAAACCGCCCAGGTCGCTGGTGCGCGGCACCACGACGGTTTCAATCTGGTTTTCGCCTGCATCGGACAACGTAGACATGGTGTAGCGCTCCGCTTCTATAGGCCAATGGCCATGTTAAGGCCCAATGGCCCGTTCAAAAACAAGGCCGGGCGGAAAACTCTCCGCCCGGCCTCAGGCATTACGCCAGGTCGAACACCAGCACTTCGGCGTTCTTGCCGCCCGACAGCTCGACGCGGGTGTCGTCCGTGATGGCGACCGCGTCACCGGCCGAAAGCTCGGCGCCGTTGACCGTCACGCTGCCCCGCGCCACATGCACCCAGGCGCGGCGGCCGGCGGCCAGTGCCAGGGTGGCGGACTCGACGCCATCGAACAGGCCGCCATACAAGCGCGCGTCCTGATGGATCTTCATCGAGCCGTCTTCGCCATCCGGCGACACCAGGGCTTGCAGCCGGCCACGCTTTTGCGCATCACTGAAGCTGCGCTCTTCGTATTCCGGAGCAATACCCGTCACGTCGGGTTCGATCCAGATCTGCAGCATGTGCGTTTCAGTATCCGGCAGCGGATTGAACTCGGAGTGCATCACCCCGCGGCCGGCGCTCATCCGTTGCACGTTGCCGGGCTGGATGGTCGAACCGCTGCCCATGCTGTCCTTGTGCGCGATGGCGCCGTCCAGCACGTAGGTGATGATTTCCATGTCCCGGTGGCCATGCGTGCCGAAGCCGCGGCCGGCGGCGATGCGGTCGTCGTTGATCACGCGCAGCGCGCCGAAGCCCATGTGAGCCGGGTCGTAGTAGTTGGCGAAGGAAAAGGTGTGAAACGAATCGAGCCACCCATGGTTGGCGTGACCCCGTTCGGCAGCGCGGCGAATCGTAAGCATTGTGGACTCCTGTTTCAATAATATGAATGATATAGAGGGTGAGGTGCGGGCATTTCGCTTCCCGGATTCCGCCTTACCCCTGGCATGAGTGATATTCTGCGCGCGCAGGCCGGGTGATTTGGCGCTATATTTTGATGACTTCGTTCAAATTATTTGAATGACTCTGATCGACCCACCGCCATGCAGCCCATTACGCCTGAATTGTTGATCCTGGTTGACGCCATCGCCCGCCACGGCAGCTTTGCGAAGGCCGCGCGCGAGCTGGGCAAAGTGCCCTCCGCCGTGACGTATTCGATCCGCAAGCTTGAGGACGGGCTGGACGTGCTGCTGTTTGACCGCTCCGGCCATCGGGCGCTGCTGACGCCCGCGGGCGAAGCGCTGTTGAAAGACGGACGGCACGTCCTGCAATCGCTGGATGACCTGGCCTGCCGCGTCAAGCGCATCGCCACAGGCTGGGAGGTCGAACTCCGAATCGCTGTCAGCGCGGTACTGCCATGGCGGCCGCTATACGACCTGATCGACGAATTCCAGACATTGGAGAGCGCGACCACGCTGCGCTTTTCCAGCGAAGTGCTGAGCGGCAATTGGGATGCATTGACGGCCGGGCGCGCCGACCTGGTGATCGGCGCCGGCGCCAATGCCGAGCCCACGGGGCCTTACCGGTCGCAGGCGATCGGCGCCACGCAGTTCGGATTTTGCGTGGCGGCGCATCATCCCCTGGCGTCGTTGCCGCAACCGCTCAGTCGCGCCGACATCACGAAGTACTGCGCGGTGGTCGTGGCGGACACGTCGCGCAATTTGCCGCCGCAATCGCGCGGCATTCTGGCAGATCAACCGACGCTGGTGATGCCGTCCATGCAGGCCAAGATCGACGCGCAAGTTCGCGGCCTGGGCTGCGGCTATCTGCCGTTGACGATGGCGGCGCCCTATCTGGCGCAAGGCCTGCTGGTGGTATGCGAAACGGATGAAGGCATGTCCCTGACGGAACACGTGGCGTACGCCTGGCGGGCCGAGCCGCCGGGCGAGGCGCTGAAGTGGTGGCTGCAGAAGCTGAAATCGCCGCGGCTGTGCGAAAGCTTGCTGGGAATGGGCTGAGGGGTCGCCGAGCGTCCGACGCGCGGCAACCCGTCAGCGGTCACTCGTCTTCAATCCCCAGCTCGCGCAGCTTGCGCGTGATGGTATTGCGGCCAATGCCCAGGCGGGATGCGGCTTCTACACGGCGGCCGCGACTGGCGTCCAGCGCGCTTTGCAGCAGGATCTTCTCGAACTGGCGCGTCAAGGTCGCCATCACGGCCGGTTCGCCGCGCTCCAGCCGGTATTGCGCATCGCGCAGCAAGGAGTCCTGCCAGTTGCGCGGCGCGCCGTCGTCCAACCCTTGGGACGACGGCACCACCGTGCCGATCCCGGGCATCGGGGTTGCCGGACGCAATGGGGCCAGCCCGGGTTGCTGCTGGTGTTCCAGCGCGCGGATCTCGGGCGGCAGGTCCTGGCGGTCCACCGTCTGGCCCGGCGCCATTACCGTCAGCCAATGGCAGAAGTTCTCCAGCTGGCGGACGTTGCCGGGAAAATCGAACTTGGTCAGCACGGCCAGCGCGTCGGGCGTCAGGCGCTTGACCGGCACGCCCAGCGTGCGGGCGCTTGCCGTCAGGAAATGCTGCGCCAGCGCGGGAATGTCTTCTACGCGTTCCCGTAGCGGTGGCAGGCGCAACCGGATCACGTTCAGGCGATGGAACAAGTCCTCGCGGAACAAGCCCTGCTCGACACGCTGCTCCAGCGGCTGGTGGGTCGCGGCCACGATGCGCACGTCCACCCGCACGGGCTGTGCCCCGCCCACGCGGTAGAAGCTGCCTTCGGCCAGGACGCGCAACAGGCGCGTTTGCAACTCAATCGGCATGTCGCCGATTTCGTCCAGGAACAAGGTGCCGCCGTGCGCTTCTTCGAAGCGGCCGCGGCGCAGATTGTTGGCGCCCGTGAAGGCGCCGCGCTCGTGGCCGAACAGCTCGGCTTCAAGCAGGTCGCGTGGAATGGCCGCGGCGTTCAGCGCCACGAACGGGCCGCTGGCCCGCACGCCGTGGCCGTGCAAGGCTCGGGCGACGAGTTCTTTGCCGGTGCCCGATTCGCCGGTGATCAACACCGTCACCTTGGATTGGGCCAGTCTGCCGATGGCGCGGAACACTTCCTGCATGGCGGTGGAAGACGACTGCGTCATCATCCAGCGCTCGTTATTCTGCGCCGCCTCGCCCTGCCCTTCGGGTGTTTCCGGCTGCGTGGATTCCTGCATGGCGCGCTGGATCAGCGCAACCGCCTCGTTCACGTCGAACGGCTTGGCCAGGTAATCGAACGCGCCGCCCTGGAACGCGGACACGGTGCTGTCCAAATCGGCGAACGCGGTCATCACGATGACCGGCAAGCCGGGATGGCGCTCTTTGAGTTGCCGCAACAGCTCCAAGCCGTTGCCGCCGGGCATGCGGATATCGGACACCAGGGCGACGGGCGTTTCGCGCGACAGCGCTTCCAGCACGTCAGCCGATTGGGAGAAACTGCGGGTGGGGACACCAGCGCGGGCCAGGGCCTTTTCGAGGACCCAGCGGATGGCCTGGTCGTCGTCGACGATCCATACGGGTTTCATCAGTGTGCAGGCTCCATCGGTAGGACCAGGCGAAACTCGGTGCGCCCCGGTCGGGATTCAAATTCGATGATGCCGCCGTGCTGCTGCACGAAATCCTGGGCCAGGCTCAGGCCCAGGCCCGTGCCGCCCGCCCTGGCCGTGACCAGGGGGTGGAAAATGCGGTCGCGGATGTGGTCCGGCACGCCGGGACCGTTATCGATGATGGACAGCACCAGCGCCAGCCGGTGCTGCCGGTGGGCCAGCATGACCTGGCGCGCCACGCGCGTGCGCAGTGTGACGACGCCGGGCTCCGTCTTGGGCCCCTCGGGCCGCGCAACCAGTTCCTGCGCGGCGTTGCGCGCCACATTCAGGACGGCCTGCATCAGACGGGCGGCGTCGCCCTTCAGATCGGGAACCGACGCATCGTAGTCGCGCAGGATGGTGACATCGTTGCGGAATTCGGCCTGGATCAGCGCGCAGACGCGCTCGCAGATCTCGTGGATGTTCACCGGCCGCGCATTCAGCGGCACACGTTGCGGGCCGCTCAGGCGGTCCACCAGCGCCTGCAGGCGGTCGGCTTCGGAAATAATGACCTGGGTGTACTCGGCCAGGGCCGCGCTGGGCAGCTCGGCTTCCAGCAATTGCGCGGCGCCGCGCAAACCGCCCAGGGGGTTCTTCACTTCATGCGCAAGATTGCGCAGCAATTCTCGGTGCGCTTCGATTTCATCGACCAGCCGATGGTTACGGTCGGCCAGCACGCGCTGCTCGATCTCGCGGGTCTCTATCAATACGGGCCAGCGCTGGCCCGTCAGTCCCACCGTCGTGACGGCGACTTCCACGGATTCGGCGGCGCGGCGCAACGAGGCCAACTGCCTGACGTCGGCGTACCTGCCGGCCGCGGCGCGGTCGATCGAAGACTGGATATTTTCTGGGGTGTCGAACAGCGTGGCGGCGGAGTGCCCGCCCAGTTGCTTGCGCGAGCGGCCGAACAGATCTTCGGCGGCAGCGTTGGCGTATTCAATGTGACCGCGCTCGTTGACCAGGAAAACGGACGTGGCAAGCAGATCGAGAGCTTCTACATTCATTTTTCAACGTACCCGAATGACAGGGGGAAAGCGGAACGCGCCCGCGACGGCGGCGCCGGAACCCGGCGCCCTGCCCGCCAGGCGTAATGCCTGGCGGACAAACCGTCGAGCCGCGACCTGGTGGTGCGCGTGGTGTGGGCCCTGGTTTCTGCCTACATCATCGCGCTCCCCCCCGCCACAGCCTCTAAACGATCAGAGGCTGTAGTACATGTCGAATTCGACCGGGTGCGTCGTCATGCGCAGACGATTCACATCGGCCATCTTCAGGTCGATGTAGGCGGTGAGCATGTCGTTGCTGAACACGCCGCCACGGGTCAGGAATTCGCGGTCGGCGTCCAGGGCTTCCAGCGCTTGTTCCAGCGAGGAGCACACGGTCGGGATCTTGGCGTCTTCTTCCGGCGGCAGGTCGTACAGGTTCTTGTCGGCCGGATCGCCCGGGTGGATCTTGTTCTGGACGCCGTCCAGGCCGGCCATCATCAGGGCCGAGAATGCCAGGTACGGGTTGGCCAGGGGGTCCGGGAAACGCGCTTCGACACGACGGCCCTTCGGGTTGCCGACGTACGGGATGCGGATCGAGGCCGAGCGGTTGCGGGCCGAGTAAGCCAGCTTGACCGGCGCTTCGTAGTGCGGTACCAGACGCTTGTACGAGTTCGTGCCCGGGTTGGTGATGGCGTTCAGGGCGCGGGCGTGCTTGATGATGCCGCCGATGTAGTACAGCGCGAATTCCGACAGGCCGGCGTAGCCGTTGCCTGCGAACAGGTTCTGGCCATCCTTCCAGATGGATTGGTGCACGTGCATGCCGGAACCGTTGTCGCCAACGATGGGCTTGGGCATGAACGTCGCCGTCTTGCCGTAGGCGTGGGCCACGTTGTGCACGACGTACTTGACGATCTGCGTCCAGTCGGCGCGCTGGACCAGCGTGCTGAACTTGGTGCCGATTTCCAGCTGGCCGGCGCCGGCCACTTCATGGTGGTGCACTTCCACCGGCACGCCCATTTGTTCCATCAACAGGCACATTTCCGAGCGCATGTCCTGGAACGAATCAACCGGGGGAACGGGGAAGTAGCCGCCCTTGACCAGGGGACGATGGCCGGTATTGCCGCCTTCGAATTCCTGGCCGCTAGACCACGAGGCTTCTTCGGACTTGATCTTGACGAACGTGCCCGACATGTCCGTGTTCCAGGTCACGCCGTCGAACACGAAGAATTCGGGTTCCGGACCGAAGTAGGCGGTGTCGCCCAGGCCGGAGGACTTCAGATAGGCTTCGGCGCGCTTGGCCAGCGAACGCGGGTCGCGGTCATAGCCCTTCAGGTCCGACGGTTCAACGACGTCGCACGACAGGATCAGGGTCGGCTCTTCGCGGAACGGATCCAGGTTGCCGGTGGAGCAATCGGGGATGAGCAGCATGTCGGAGGCTTCAATGCCCTTCCAACCCGGGATCGACGAACCGTCGAAAGCCTGGCCGCTTTCCAGCTTGTCTTCGTCGATCTGGCTGGTGGGCACGGACACGTGGTGCTCACGGCCAACCGTATCGGTGAAGCGGAAATCCACGAATTTGACTTCGTTATCGGCGATCTGTTTCAGGACGTCTTTCGGGCTTGCCATGTCATCTCCATTAGATAAAAGGGTCGAGGGCTTTGCCTCTCGACTGGCATAAAAGAGGGAAGCAATAAGCGTGCCAGGTTTTACCCCCGGGAATCCCTGGGGAGGACCGCACGGTCATGAAAAAATGTAGCACCACTTTGGTGCAAATAGTGGGGCACGATTGCCCCAATATGGTGCATTCCCGCTACAGGAACATTTCCTGAAGGTCATTCAGGAAGCGCCAGCCCAAGGGCGTGGCCGCAAGGCGGGTCGGATCGCCGTCCAGCAGGCCCCGTTTGGAGGCTGCCTCCAATTGGTGCGCAATCGCGGCCAGCGACAAGCCGGTGCGTTCGTTGAACGCCGTGCTGGCCACCCCGTCTTTCAGACGCAGGGCGTTGAGCATGAATTCGAAAGGCAATTCGTCAGGGCCGACCTGCCGGCTTTCTGCCAGATGGCTGCCGTCGCGGGCCATCGCAGCCTGCATCCAGGAATCGGGGCTGCGCAGCCGCGCCTCGCGCACGATACGGTCATGGAATGACAGTTTGCCGTGCGCGCCGGGGCCGATGCCCAGGTAGTCGCCGAACTCCCAGTAATTCACGTTGTGGCGGCAGCGGGCACCGGGCTTGGCATAGGCCGACACCTCGTAGCGGGCCAGGCCGGCGGCTGCCAGTTCGGATTCCACGGCGTCCTGCATGGCGGCGCTGGTGTCGTCGTCGGGCAGGTCTTCGGGCGGGAACTTGGCGAAGACGGTATTGGGCTCCATCGTCAGGTGATACAGCGACAGGTGCTCGGTGCCGAACGAGATGGCCTCGCGCAGGTCGGCCACACAGGCGTCCAGCGTCTGGCCCGGCAAGGCGAACATCATGTCCAGGTTCACCCGCGAGACGGCGCGTTGCGCCATGCCGATGGCGGCGCGGGCCTGATCGGCATCATGGATGCGGCCCAGCTTCTTCAATTGGGCATTGTCGAAACTCTGGATGCCCAGCGAGAAGCGCGTGACCCCGCTGGCGGCGTAATCGCGGAAGCGGCTGGCCTCAGCGGTGCCGGGGTTCGCCTCCATGGTGATCTCCGCATCCGGCCATACATTCAGACAGGCGCGCAGCATGGCCAGCAATTCGTCCAGCCCTGCCGAGGACAGCAGGCTGGGCGTCCCGCCGCCGATGAAGACGGACACGACCTGGCGGCCCCAGATGGAGGGCAACGCCTGTTCCAGGTCGCTGCGCAAGGCATCCAGATAGGCGCGCTCGGGGATTTCGCCCGGCGCGGCGTGGGAATTGAAGTCGCAATACGGGCATTTGCGCACGCACCAGGGCACGTGCACATAGACGGACAACGGCGGCAGGCTGGTCAGCGTGGCGCCGGCCGGCACAAGCCGGCGCGAGGGCGACGCGCCCAGGTCATTGCGGATGGGGATGGTGATGGACATGCGGTTTCCTCGAGCAGGCGCGGCGCGCGCGCGCTCAAGCCTGGCTCAGCTTGCTCAGCAGTTCGCGCAGCGCGCGGGCGCGGTGGCTGACGCGGTTCTTTTCTTCGGGGTCCAGCGTCGCGGCGGTCAGCCCCATGTCGGGCAGGTAGAAATGGGGATCGTAGCCAAAGCCGTTCGCCCCTTCCGGCTGGTCGATGATCTCGCCATGCCACAGGCCTTCGCCGATGATCGGGCACGGGTCGTTTTCCGAGCGCACCAGCGCCAGCACGGCGACATACCAGGCACGCCGGTCGGCCTGGCCGGCCAGCTTCTGCGTCAACAGCGCGTTGTTGGCCAGATCGGATTTCTCACCGCCATGCATCTTGGCGTAGCGGGCCGAATAGACCCCCGGCGCGCCATCCAGCGCGGCCACGCACAGGCCGGAATCGTCAGCCAGGGCGGGCAGCCCGGTCAGGCGGCTGGCATGGCGCGCCTTGGTCAGCGCGTTTTCGACGAACGTGACGTGCGGCTCTTCGGCCTCGGGCACGCCCAGCTCGCCTTGGGGCACCAGTTCGATGCCCAGAGGAGCAAACAAGGCGGAAAACTCACGCAACTTGCCGGCATTATTGGACGCCAGCACGATGCGGCGCAGGGAATCGGGAATCTTGGGGGATGTCATAAGGCAAATTGTATAGGGCGCAGCCTGCCTATGCCGCCGCGTCACGGGATCGCCCTGCGCACCGAATGGGCATTGAAATCCCCGCATGAAGCCAAATCCCCATACCATGCCGCAACAACGCAGACATATTTTGTCGTCACTATCGCTAATCTTGTCACTGATCGTATCTGACGCCCTCGGCGATGACCCCACTTCACGCTTTGCCCCGGACGGCCGCCGTCCGCAGGCCCCACGCTTCACCGGGCGATGCGCCCGCGCCCGCCGGCTTGGCCGGCATCCTGCGCGAACGGCTGCTGCGGCCCCGCTATCAGCCGGTCATCGACCTGTCGCACAGCCGCATCTATGGCCATGAAAGCCTGATCCGCGGCCCGGCCGATACCGCCCTGCACTCTCCCGACGCGCTCTTCGCCGAAGCGCGGCGCCAGGGGCTGCACCCGCAGGTGGAGCTGGCCAGCTTCCGCGCCGGCGCCCAGGGCTTCCAGGACAACGAGGCGGCCGGCAAGCTGTTCCTGAACCTGTCCGGGTCAGCGCTGATCCATTACTGGACGCTGTGGGGGGACGACATGCCGCTGCGCCTGTTGAAGGATTGCACGCTGCCCCCTTCCAGCATCATCGTCGAGCTGACCGAACAAGACCCGCTATCGGACCACATGGGCGAATTGGGCAGTGCCTTCGCGTGCCTGCGGGAACGCGGCATGCGCATCGCCCTGGATGATTACGGCGTGGGCAACTCCAACCTGCAGCTGTGGTCCGAGATGCAGCCCGACCTGGTCAAGATCGACCGCTATTTCTTCAATGGCATCGGCCAGAGCGACCGCAAGCAAAACATGGTGCGGGCCATTCTGAAGGTGGCGCAGCACCTGGGCACGGCGATCGTCGCGGAAGGCATTGAAACGGCGGAAGACCTGGCCGTGGTGCGCGAACTGGACATCCGGTATGCCCAAGGCTGGTTCCTGGGCCGACCCGAGGAGACGCTGCTGACCGAGCTGAACGCGCCGCTGCGCGACTCGCTGCGGGTACGCAGCCCTGCCCCCCTGTCGCAGCGTTCCGCAGGCGGCACCGCCGCCAGCCTGCGGGTGGAAGCGCCCGCCGCGCTGCTGAACAAGCACACCAACGACGACGTGCACCGGCTGTTCATCGAACACAAGAACATGCACGCGGTGGCGGTCATCGACGGCGACAACCGGCCGGTGGGCATCATCAACCGGCGCGACTTCTCGGAACACTATGCGCAACGCTACACGCGCGAACTGTTCGGCCGCGACGCCTGCTCCACTTTCATGAACGGCGAACCGGTGCTGGTGGACCTGAACGTATCGATCGACCAGCTCAGCCATGTGCTGATTTCAGAAGACCAGCGGTATCTGATGGACGGCCTGATCATCACGCGGGATGGCCGCTACGATGGCCTGGCCACGGGCGAAACCCTGGTTCGCTCGGTGACCGAGATGCGGATCGAAGCGGCGCGTTACGCCAACCCGCTGACGTCCCTGCCCGGCAACATTCCCATCAGCCGGCATATCGCGACGTTGCTGGAGGATGCCGCCGACTTCACGATCTGCTATGGCGACCTCAATAACTTCAAGCCTTTCAACGACGTCTACGGCTATTGGCGCGGCGACGACATGATCATGCTGACCGCCGAAGTCGTCAAACAGCATTGCGATCCGCTGCGCGACTTTGTGGGGCATGTGGGCGGCGACGATTTCGTGGTGCTGTTCCGCAGCCCCGACTGGACGCAGCGCGTGCAGCGGATCATCGCCGAGTTCAATGAGCAGGCCATCGACCTCTATGACGACCAGGGCCGCCATAACGGGGGCATTGAAGCCGAAGACCGTTATGGCGTGCCGCGCTTCTTTCCGTTCGTGACGCTGGGCGTGGGCGCGCTCACCGTCACGCCGTCCCTATGCGAGCGCATCCGCCCGGAGGACATCGCGTCGGCCGCCGCGCATGTCAAGCACAAGGTCAAGCATGGGAACCTGTCGCTGGTGATCGAACGCTACACCGGCGGCGCCCTGCCCCAACTGGCCGATTGATTGCCCCGCTGCCGCCTGCACGGCGGCGGCATTCTGCGCCGCCTGCGCAATCTGGAACACCGCCACCGCGCGGCGCAACCCTTGCGCCTGGATCTCCAGCGCGGCCGCCGCGGCAGCGGTCTGCTCGACCATCGCCGCATTCTCCTGCGTGGAGCGTTCGATGTCGGCCACCGCATCGTTCACCGAGGCGATGCCGGCGGCCTGTTCGGCGGTGGCGTTCGAGATTTCGGCCACGATCTGCGTCACCCGGTCGACCGACGCCAGCATGTCGCGCATGGTGTCGCCGGCCAGGTTCACCTGGCGCACGCCCGCCTCGACCCGGGAAGCCGAGTCCTCGATCAAGCCCTTGATTTCTCGGGCGGCCTGGGCGCTGCGCTGAGCCAGCGAACGCACTTCGCCGGCCACGACGGCAAAGCCCTTGCCCTGCTCGCCCGCACGCGCCGCTTCCACAGCGGCGTTCAGCGCCAGGATGTTGGTCTGAAACGCGATGCTGTCCACCACGCCGACGATCTCACCGATGCGCCGCGCGCTGTCGGCGATGCCCTGCATGCTTTGCACGACCTCGTCCACCGCCTGGCCGCCGCGCTGCGCCAGCCGAGTGGCGCTTTCGGCCTGCCGGCTGGCCTGGTCCGCATTGCCGGCCGTCATCTGGACGGTGTGCGCCAGCTGAGTCATGTTGGCCGCGGCCTCCTGCAGCGAACCGGCCTGACGCGCCGTGCGGTCCGACATGTCCGCCCCGCCGGCCGCGATCTCGCCCGAGCCGGTATGGATCTCTTCGACGCCCTGCCGCACAGAGGCCACGGCGGCAGACAGCCCGGTCTGCATGCGGCGCATGGCCGAATACAGCACGCCGATCTCGTTGTCGCCGCGCATGGCGATGGCGCCCGTCAGGTCGCCGTCGGCGATGCGGTCGAAGTGCGCGCCGGCCTCGTTCAGCGGCCGCAGGATGCTGCGGCGGAACGCCAGCCGGATCAACACGGCCAGCAGCAGCACGACGCCCAGCACGCCGGCCGCCACCAGGATCACCCGCTCCAACGTCTGGCTGGCGCCCGCGACGGCAGTCTGGCCCTGTTCGCGCGAATAGGTCTGGTACGCGTCCGCCTGCTTGACGTAGGCGGCGCCGCTGGCGGGCAGCACCTTGTCCACCAGGCGGTTGACCTCGATGCCGTTCCAGCCCTGGATCGCCTTCTGCATGGGCACGAGCGTCTGCTCCGCGAACGCTGCGTAGGCCTTGAGCACCTGTTCGAACAACGGGCCGCCCTGGGCGCTGGCATCGGGGTTGGCGCGCAGGCGCGCCAGGCTGGCGCCGGCCTGCTTGAGCAGCGCGTCCGCCTGGGCCAGGGACTCGTCGCGGGCGGCTTCCAGCCCGCCTTCCATGCCGGTCTTGGCGTCGGTCAGCGCGGCGCGCGCCTGGAACAGCCGGCTGGTCATGTCGGCCAGGTCGCTGGCGCGTTCAATGCTGCCGCGGCCCAAGGCCTCGATATCGGCCCGGTTGTCGCGCAAGACGGCGATGCCGGCCGCCGCGGCGACGGCGAACAGCACCACAAACAACGCCAGAATGGCCGATACCGCCGTGGTGACCCTGAGATTTTTCCGCATATCCATCCGTATATAGCCTGGCGCCACAGGCGCAGTGCATCGGATTATGGGCATGCAGTTTGGCAATTTCTTGACACAACCTTGGCCCGCGCATGACGAACGCCCGTCATGAAACTGCGCTTTTGCGAACAGGAACCCCGTATTAAGGAATTGTGAATTGGCAGAGCCGCGCCCTTGCGGCACATTCGATGCTGTACCGAACCATTCCCCTCATTCCTACAGCAGCCCTATGCCACACGCCTCCGACGCTTATCAGGACATCCGCGAAGCCGTGCGCGACCTTTGCGCCCAGTTCCCCTCTGAGTATTTCCGCAAGATCGACGAAGATCGCGGCTATCCCGAGGACTTTGTCCGCGCGTTGACCGAGGCCGGCTGGCTGGCGGCGTTGATCCCTCAGGAATACGGCGGCTCGGGCCTGGGCCTGACCGAAGCGTCGATCATCATGGAAGAGATCAACCGCAGCGGCGGCAATTCAGGCGCCTGCCACGGCCAGATGTACAACATGGGCACGTTGCTGCGCCACGGCTCCGACGCCCAGAAACGTGAATACCTCCCCCGCATCGCCGCCGGCGAACTGCGCCTGCAATCCATGGGCGTGACCGAGCCCACCACCGGCACCGACACCACCAAGATCAAGACCACCGCCGTGCGCCGCGGCGACCGCTACGTGATCAACGGCCAGAAAGTCTGGATCTCGCGCGTGCAGCATTCCGACCTGATGATCCTGCTGGCCCGCACCACGCCGCTGGACCAGGTCACGCGCAAATCCGAAGGCATGTCGATCTTCCTGGTGGACCTGCATCACGCCGTCAAGCACGGCATGACGATCCGCCCGATCCCCAACATGGTCAACCACGAGACCAACGAACTGTTTTTCGACAATCTCGAAATCCCCGTCGAAAACCTGATCGGCGAAGAAGGCAAAGGCTTCAAGTACATCCTGGACGGCCTGAACGCCGAACGCACCCTGATCGCCGCCGAATGCATCGGCGACGGCTACTGGTTCGTGGACAAGGTCACCGCCTACGCCAAGGAACGCATGGTGTTCGGCCGCCCCATCGGCCAGAACCAGGGCGTGCAATTCCCCATCGCCCGCGCCCACATCAACGTGGAAGCCGCCAGCCTGATGCGTTACGAGGCCTGCCGCCTGTTCGATGCCCACGAGCCATGCGGCGCCCAGGCCAACATGGCCAAGCTGCTGGCCGCCGACGCGTCCTGGGAAGCGGCCAACGCCTGCCTGCAGTTCCACGGCGGCTTCGGCTTCGCGACCGAGTACGACGTCGAGCGCAAGTTCCGCGAGACGCGGCTGTATCAGGTGGCGCCCATTTCCACCAACCTGATCCTGTCATACGTCGCCGAGCACATCCTGGGCCTGCCCCGTTCCTTCTGATCCGATTCCGCACATGAACGCCGCCAAAGACACTCCCCACCTCAGCGCCGAACTCGCGGCCTTTGCCGCCAACTTGCGCTATGAGGACATCCCCGCGCCGGTACTGCGCCGCGCCGAAGACCTGCTGCTGGATTGCCTGGCCTCGATCCTGGCCGGCGCGTCGGCCCGTGCCGTACAAGCCATCGACCGCTACGCCGCCGCGATGGGGCCCGCCGACGGCCCCAGCGAAGTCCTGATCACACGCCGCCGCACGTCGCCGCTGTTCGCCGCGATGGTCAACGCCGCGGCCGCCCACGTGGTCGAACAGGACGACGTCCACAACGGCTCGGTGTTCCACCCCGCCGCCGTGGTCTTCCCGCCCGCGCTCGCCGTGGCGCAAGCGCTGGGCAGCTCGGGCCGCGACCTGATCACGGCCGCCGTCGCCGGGTACGAAGTCGGCATCCGCGTCGGCGAATTCCTGGGCCGCTCGCACTACAAGATCTTCCACACCACCGGCACGGCGGGCACGCTTGCCGCCGCGGTCACCACCGGCCACCTGCTCAAGCTGTCGCCCGAACAGATGCTGCATGCGCTGGGCTCGGCCGGCACCCAGGCCGCCGGCCTGTGGGAATTCCTGCGCGACGCCGCCGATTCCAAGCAACTGCACACCGCCAAGGCGGCCGCCGACGGCATCACCGCCGCTTATTTGGCGCGCGAGGGATTCACCGGCGCGCGCCACATCCTGGAAGGTCCGCAAGGCATGGCGGCCGGCATGTCCACCGACGCCGATCCGTCCAAGCTCTGCGACCGCCTTGGGCAACGCTGGGCGCTGGCGGAAACCTCGTTCAAGTTCCATGCGTCGTGCCGCCACACCCACCCGGCGGCCGACGCACTGCAGCAGGCGCTGCGCGCCAACAATTTGACGGAAGCCGACGTGGCGCGCGTGGTGGCCCACGTGCACCAGGGCGCCATCGACGTGCTGGGCCCGGTCGTCAACCCGCAGACCGTGCACCAGTCCAAATTCTCGATGGGCACGGTGCTTGCCCTGATCGCCCGCAAGGGTCGCGCCGGACTGGCCGAGTTCGACGCGGGGCTGGACGACCCGGCCGTCGCCGACTTCCGCGGCAAGGTCGACATGGTGCTGGACGAAGAGGTGGACCGCGCCTACCCGCAACGCTGGATCGGCAAGGTCACCGTCACGACCCGCGACGGCCGCACCGTGCACGGCCGCGTGGACGAACCCAAGGGCGATCCCGGCAATACGCTCAGCCGCCCCGAGATCGAAGACAAGACGCTCAGCCTGGGCCGCTATGCAGACGCCGCCACGGACGCGGAACTGCGTGCGCTGATCGACACCATCTGGGGACTGGAGCAGGTCGCCAAGGTCGACGCCCTGCTATCGCGCAAGGCAGCCTAGGTCCGGCCCTGTTCCTCGCGCCCCATGAAAAACAGCCGCTTTCGCGGCTGTTTTTTCGTGCCCGAAGGCTGTGCTATCAGGCCAGCGCAGCGCGTTGCGCGCGCACCAGGCTGGCGATGCCGCCTTCGGCCAGGACCAGCATCGTGTCCAGTTCCGCACGGGTGAAGGTCGCGCCTTCGCCCGTGCCCTGCACTTCCACAAAAGCGCCGCTGCCCGTCATGATGACGTTGACGTCGGCATCGCACGCCGAGTCTTCCTGGTAGTCCAGATCCAGCACCGAGCGGCCTTGCACCAAGCCGACGGAGACGGCTGCAACCGCATCGCGGATCGGGTTGACGGCCAGGTCGCTGCGCTTCATCAGCAAGGCCACGGCGTCGGCCGCCGCCACCCAGGCGCCAGTGATGCTGGCGCAACGCGTGCCGCCGTCGGCCTGCAGCACGTCGCAGTCCAGGTGCAGGGTGCGCTCGCCCAGCGCCTTCATGTCGAACACGGCGCGCAGGCTGCGGCCGATCAGGCGCTGGATTTCCTGGGTGCGGCCGCTCTGCTTGCCGCGCGCTGCTTCACGGTCGCCACGCGTATGCGTCGCACGCGGCAGCATGCCGTATTCCGCCGTGACCCAGCCTTCGCCCTTGCCTTTCAAGAACGGCGGCACCTTCTCCAGCACGCTGGCCGTGCACAGCACATGGGTGTCGCCGGCCTTCACCAGCACCGACCCTTCGGCGTAGCGCGTGAAGCCGCGCTCCAGCGTAAACGGCCGCAGTTCGTCGACGGCGCGGCCCGACGGGCGGGCGATGGTGGGCGTAGTGGTCACAGGCAGACTCCAGACAGGAACATTGATTCGCGGCATTGTACGGGCAGGCGCCGCAGGAAATCCCCGCTTGGAGTATCCTGCCGCGATATATCACCAGGAAACGCCCATCATGATTCGCAGCATGACCGCCTTCGGCAACGCCCGAGCAGACCTAGAGCAAGGCACGCTTGCCATCGAACTGCGCAGCGTCAACAGCCGCTTCCTCGACCTGTATTTCCGGCTGCCCGACGAATTGCGGCACGTCGAGACGCCGCTGCGCGAATTGCTGACCGCCAACCTGGCGCGCGGCAAGGTCGAAATCCGGGTTTCGTTCACGCGCAATGCCAGTACGGACCTGTCCAAACTCGACCCCGCCTGGCTTGAAAGCCTGGCCGAGCAGCTTCAGGCCGCCCGCCGCATCGTCCCCGATATCGCCCCGCCCCGGCTGGTGGAGCTGTTCAACTGGCCCGGCCAACGCGGCAACGATGCGCTGGACCCGCAGATCTGGGGCGCCGCCTGCCTGCAGGCCGGTCAGCAAGCGCTGACGCAATTGCAGGAAGGCCGTGCCCGCGAAGGCGAACGCCTGGCCGGCATGATGCGCGAATGCGCCGACGGCGTGGCGCGCGTCGTCGACATCGTTCAGGCCCATCTGCCCCAATTGCTGTCCGACCATCGCGACAAGCTGGCCGCCAAGCTGCGCGAAAGCGTTGAATCCGCCTTCCCCGGCGGTTTTACGCATATTTCCGGCACCGAACTGTCCGAACGCCTGTCGCAGGAAGCCAATCTGTTCGCGCTGCGCATCGACGTGGCGGAAGAACTGTCGCGCCTGCGTTCGCACCTGGAAGAGCTGCGCCACCTGTTGACCGACGGCGGCGGCAAGTCTGCTTCGGGCAAGAAGAACGCGGGCAGCGCGGGCAAGCGCCTGGACTTCCTGTTCCAGGAAATGAACCGCGAAGCCAATACGCTGGGATCCAAGGCAGGCAGCATGGAAGTCACGCGCGCCGCGATGGACCTGAAGCTGCTGATCGAGCAGATGCGCGAGCAGGCGCAGAACATCGAGTAACCCCTCGCGCGCACCGGTCCATGCAACGTGTCGTCATCATAGGCGGAGGGGCCGTGGGCAGCTCCGTTGCCTACTTCCTCAGCCGGATGCCCGGCGCGTTCGATGTCACCGTGATTGAACGCGACCCCACGTATGCGCAGGCATCCTCCGCGCTATCGGCCAGTTCCATCCGCCAGCAGTTTTCCAGCCCGGTGAACATCGGCATGTCGCAGGCAGGCATCGCCTTTCTGCGCGCGCTGGGTTCCACCCTGTATGTCGACGACCCGGCCCCGGACGTCGGGCTGACCGAACCCGGCTACCTGTATCTGGCCAGCGCTGGCGGCAGCGCGGCGCTGCGGGAAAACCATGCAACGCAGGTCGCGCACGGCGTGGACGTCGCCCTGCTGCCGCCCGCCGAATTGGGCGCACGCTTTCCTTGGTTGCATACCGGTGATCTGGCGTTGGGCGCCTTGGGGCTCTCGGGCGAAGGCTGGTTCGATGGCTACGGGCTGATGCAGGCCTTGCGCAAGAAGGCCATCGCCCAAGGCGCGCGCTACCTGCGCGGCGAGGCCGTCGGCCTGCTGCGCGACGGCGCCAGGGTCAACGGCGTCTGGCTCAGCCAGGGCGCGGCGCTTGCCTGCGACGCCGTCGTCAATGCGGCCGCCCCTTGGGCCGCCCGCGTCGCCCGCTGGGCAGGCATCGACCTGCCGGTGCGCGCGCGGCGCCGTACCGTATTCAGTTTCAGCTGCCCGGATTCCTTGCATGGATGTCCGTTGGTGATCGATCCTTCCGGCATCTGGTTCCGGCCTGATGGCGGAAGATTCCTGTGCGGCTTTGCGCCTGACGCCTGCGACGATGCCGATGACTTGCCGCTGGAGGCGCAGCACGGGGCGTTCGAATCCCACGTCTGGCCGCTGCTGGCCCAACGCGTGCCTGCGTTCGACGCGGTGCGGGTTCAAAGCGCCTGGGCGGGCTATTACGAGATGAATCTCTTCGACCAGAACGCCATCATTGGCGCCCACCCCGACTGCCCCAACCTTTACTTCGTCAACGGGTTCTCGGGGCATGGCCTGCAGCAATCGCCCGCCGCCGGACGCGGCGTCGCGGAACTGCTGGCCCACGGCGAGTACCGCAGCCTGGACCTTTCGCCCCTATCGTTTCAGCGCATCCTGGACAACCGCCCATTGCGGGAGAAGAACATCATCTGAGTGACGCCCGCCTCCCGCAACGGGGGGGTCAACGGGCCTCGCCCGCCGCGGGTTCGCCGCGCAGGGCCGAATCCAGATATTGGCTGCGGGCGCGCGCGTCCGGGAAATGCATGTCGCGGTAGTTGATGAATCGCGACCCGCGCGCCAGCCGGTATCCCAGCCAGATCAGCAGGAACAGCGGAATGCCGACATAGGTGGCCACCACGCCGCCCCAATCGATCCGGTCCTGCAGGAAAGCCTGGTAGTTCTGGCCCAGGGTGATGACCAGGCAAAGCACGAAGGCGAAAATCGGGCCGAACGGGAAGAACGGCGACACATACGGCAGGTCGGCCAGGTTATGGCCCTGCTTCACGTAGCCGCGCCGGAACCGGTAGTGGCTGATGGCGATGCCCAGCCAGGCGATGAAGCCCGTCATGCCCGACGTGTTCAGCAGCCAGATGTACACCGCATTGGGGCTGAAGATGAAGGTGAAGAAGCACAGCGCCGCGACCACGGTGGTGGCCAGCAACGCCCACAAGGGCACGCCGTTGCGCGAAATGCGGCCGAAAATGCGCGGCGCCTTGCCCTCGCGCGCCAGGCTGTAAAGCATGCGCGTGGCCGCATACATGCCCGAATTGCCCGCCGACAGGACCGAAGTCAGCACCACGGCGTTCATGATCGACGCCGCCCCCAGCAGGCCGGCGCGTTCGAAGATCAGCGCGAACGGGCTGACGCTGATGTCCTCGACCTCGTTGCGCAGCAGGTGCGGGTCGGTATAGGGGATCAGCAGGCCGATCACCAGGATGGCCGCCACGTAGAACAGCAGGATCCGCCAGAACACCTGGCGCACGGCGCGCGGCAGATTGCGCGCCGGATCTTTGGATTCGCCAGCGGCGATGCCGATCAATTCGGTGCCCTGGAACGAAAAGCCCACCACCATGGCCACGCCGATCAACGCGGCGAAGCCACCTGCGAACGGCGCGTCGCCGACGGTCCAGTTGGCCACGCCGCCCGCCTCGCCGCCGCGGATGATGCCCAGCAGCATCATCACGCCCATGGCCACGAATCCCAGCACGGCCACTACCTTGATCAGCGCGAACCAGAACTCCGCTTCGCCGAAGCCGCGCGCCGACATGGCGTTCAGGCCGAAGGTGATCGCCAGGAACAAGGCGCTCCAGTAGAAGCCCGGCACATCCGGAAACCAGTACGCCATGACGAGCTGTGCCGCCACCAGGTCCACCGCCACGGTGACCGCCCAGTTGTACCAATAGTTCCAGCCCAGCGCGAAGCCGAAGCCGTCTTCGACGTAGCGGGCGCCATAGGTGGAAAACGAGCCGGAAACCGGCATCGCCGCGGCCAACTCGCCCAAGCTGGTCATTAGGAAATAGACCATCACCCCGATCAGCACATATCCCAGCAACGCGCCCCCGGGCCCGGCCTTTGCGATGGTCGCCCCCGAGGCGACGAACAGGCCGGTTCCGATGGACCCGCCTACCGCGATCATCGTCAGGTGGCGCGCGGACAGGGTGCGGCGCAGTTCGGATGGCGGATTTGCCTTCGCTGCGCGCGCGCCGCCTGCGCGGCCTTCATCGTGTTCCGATGGTGCCAAAATGCTTTTCCTTCACGTCGTGAAGGCACCCGCGCGATGCGCTGCGGATGCCTTGGGATTACCGGGCAACGCGCGAGAATAGCGCAAACCGCCCCGCCACGAAAAATGGCCGGGGCGTCGGGGACGGATCCTGCTATTGGAAAGCGGTTTCCATGAAGGTGCGCAGCTTGCGCGAATGCAGCCGCTCCGGCGGCATGTCGCGCAGCCGCTCCAGCGCCCGGATACCGATCTCCAGATGCTGGTTGACCTGCCGGCGATAGAACACGCTGGCCATGCCGGGCAGCTTCAGTTCGCCGTGCAAGGGCTTGTCCGACACGCACAGCAGCGTGCCGTAGGGCACGCGGAAGCGGAAACCGTTGGCGGCGATGGTGGCCGACTCCATGTCCAGCGCGATCGCCCGCGACTGCGCAAATCGCTCGACCAATTCCACATGGTCGCGCAATTCCCAGTTGCGGTTGTCGATGGTGGCAACCGTGCCAGTGCGCATGATGCGCTTCAAGTCCCAGCCGGACAGCCCCGCCACTTCTTCCACTGCCTGCTCCAGCGCCACCTGCACTTCGGCCAGCGCCGGTACCGGCACCCAGGTGGGCAGATCGGCGTCAAGGACGTGGTCTTCACGCACGTAGCCGTGCGCCAGCACGTAGTCGCCCAACCGCTGGGAATCGCGCAGGCCCGCGCAATGGCCCAGCATCAGCCAGGCGTGCGGGCGCAGCACGGCAATATGGTCGGTGATGGTCTTGGCGTTGGACGGGCCCACGCCGATATTCACCAGGGTGATGCCGGAATGGTCGCCGCGCACGAGGTGGTAGGCGGGCATCTGCGGCAGGCGGGCGGCCTGCCCTTCATCACCCGGGCCGCTTTCACCGCGGCGCGTGATGCGGTTGCCGGGTTCGACCAGCATTTCGTAGTCTTCGTTGCCGCTGGCCATCAGCGCCCGGGCGCGGGCGCAGAACTCGTCTACGTAGAACTGGTAGTTTGTGAACAGCACGAAATTCTGGAAGTGCGCCGGCGCCGTCGAGGTGTAGTGCTGCAGGCGATGCAACGAGTAATCCACGCGCTGGGCGGTGAACGGCGCCAGCGGCTTGGGTTCGCCTTCCTTGCCGCGCCAGGAACCATTGACGATGGCGTCGTCGGTCACGGCCAGGTCCGGAACATCGAACAGGTCGCGCAACGGGCGCTTGAGCGCCTCCAGGTGCTCGCCTTCGACATAGGCGCCTTCCGGAAACGCGAAATGCAGCGGGATGGGCGAATCGGATTCGCCGACCTCGACCGCCACGCGGTGGTTCTGCAGCAACTGCCCGACCTGCTCGATCAGGTAGTCGCGGAACAGTTCGGGTTGCGTGACGGTGGTCTGGTAGATGCCGGGTTCGGCCACATGGCCATAGGACAGGCGCGTGTCGATCGGGTCGTAGGTTTCAACCACGATGCGAATGGCCGGATAGTAGGCGCGGGCGCGCTCGCGGCCGTTGCCGGTGCCGTTCAGGACCTCGCGGAAGGCGGCGCGCAGGAAAGCCGTGTTGCGCGCGTAGATCTCGGCCAACCGGTCCACCGCCGCCTGGGCATCCTGGAAGGGTTCAAAGGGCATGGCATCGGGCCGGTTCATCGACGACAGGGGGTGGACTGCATTCATCATTGAGCTGTACTCCGCTTTCTTGTCTGCCGATTATGCCCGAGCGCGTGCCAGATGAAGCGTCATATTCCAGCGCGGTGGCGCTGCAGCGCCGTCGCCAATGATATAGAAACAATATATCATTCCGATTCTTCGAATTTTGCCCCCCTGTCCATGCCGTCCCTGCCAGGCCACCGCCACGCCGCCCCGCCGCACTACGCGCGCTGGGCCGTGCTTGCCTGGCTGTCCGTCTGCCTGCTGCTGGCGCCGATGGGCAGCCTGCGCCATGCGCTGACGCATCTGGGCGAGGCGCCCGCCGCCAGCCAGGACGATGCCCACCCGCATGAAAAGCTGGGCCATTGCGACCTGTGCCAGCTGTGGGACGTGCTGGACGCGACGCTGCCGTCGTCATTCGCGTGGGCCGGCGGGCACGCCGCCCCTGCCGCGTTGGTCGCCCATTTGCCCGCCGGCGCCGCCGCTATCGGCGGGACCTGGTTCCAATCCCGCGCTCCGCCCCTCCCGGCCTGAAATCCGCTTTTTCCGCCGCCTGCTGGCGGTGCCCGATTTCATCCGCCGGCCTTGTCGCCGGCACCCTGGATTGCCACCATGAATTTCCTGACCGTCCGCGCCGGGGCACGCACGCCCCTGCGCGCCTTCGCCCTGCGTCCGCTGGCCCTTGCCTGCCTGTACACCCTACCCCTGGCCTTGCCCGCAGCCGTTCGCGCGCAGGCCGCCCCCGACACCGCCACGTTGTCGCCCGTCGTCATCACCGCCAACCCGCTCGGCAGCGACGCGCTGGCCTCGCCGTCCACCGTGCTTCAAGGGCAAGAGCTGGACCTGCGGCGCGGCTCCAACCTGGGCGAAACGCTCAACGGCCTGCCCGGCGTATCCACCACCAGCTATGGCCCCATGGTGGGCCGACCCATCATCCGCGGCCTTGATGGCGACCGCATCCGCTTGCTGAACAACGGCGTCGGCACACTGGACGCGTCCTCGCTGTCGTTCGACCATGCCGTCCCCCAAGATCCGCTGTCGACCAACCGCGTCGAGATCCTTCGGGGCCCCGCGGCCCTGCTGTATGGCGGCAACGCCATCGGCGGCGTCGTCAACACGCTGGACAACCGCATTCCCACCGAGCCCATCGACGGCATCCATGGCGACGTGGGCGGCAGCTATGGCGGCGCCAACAATGACCGCAACGGCGCCGTCCAACTGGAAGGCGGCGACGGCACCTTCGCCATCCATGCCGACGTCTTTGGCCGCAAGACGGGCACGCTGCGCATCCCCGGCTACGCCCGCACCGTCACGCAGCGCGCCGCCGACGGCCCCGACGCCGACCAGCCCCGCGACCGCCTGCCCAACAGCGACGGCCAGGCCAGCGGCGGCGCGCTGGGCATGTCATGGACCGGCGAACATGGCTACGCCGGCCTGTCCTACAGCGGTTACGACTCCAACTACGGGTCGGTCGCCGAAGCCGACGTGCGCCTGAAGATGCACCAGGAACGCTTCGGCCTGGCCGGCGAGTTGCGCGACCTGACCGGCCCATTCCAGAGCATCAAGCTGAACTTCGCCTATACCGACTACCAGCACAAGGAAATCGAAGACGGCGAGACCGGCACGGTCTTCAAGAACCGCGGCTATGAGGCGCGCCTGGAGGCCCGCCACGCCGACATCGGCCCGCTGCATGGAGTGGTCGGGCTGCAGTTGGGCCAGACGCGCTTTTCGGCGTTAGGCGATGAAGCGCTGGTGCCGACTACCGACACCGACTCGGCCGCCCTGTTCGCGCTTGAGGAATGGAACCTGACCGAGCGCCTGACGCTGTCGGCCGGCGCCCGCATGGACCACACGCGATTGAGCCCGGCAGCAGGCGGCAACGACCGGTTCGACGATTCGGCCCGCCGCAGCTTCACGGCAGGCAGTTTTTCGCTGGGCGGCATCTACAAGCTGACCCCGGTCTGGTCGCTGGCGGCCAATGGCGCCTATACCGAACGCGCGCCCACGTTCTACGAGCTGTACGCCAACGGCCCGCACGCCGCCACCGGCCAATACCTGGTCGGGGACCAGAACCTGGGCAAGGAGCGCGCCTGGTCCGGGGATTTGTCCTTGCGCTACAAGGACGGCACGGATCACGGCAGCGTGGGCGTGTTCTACAGCAGCTTCGCCAACTATCTTGCCGAGACGAACACCGGCCGCTACCGGAACGACGATGGCGACGTGGTGGCGGCCGGCGACGACGGCGCGCTGCCCGAGGCGCGTTACCAGGGCGTCTCCGCACGACTGTACGGCCTGGAGGCTGAAAACGTGACCCGCATCCTGCAGCGCGACGGCCACGCGCTGGATCTGGGCTTGTCAGGCGACTACACCGTATCGCGCAACCGGGATACCGGGCGCTCGCTTCCCCGGATCCCGCCGTTGCGCCTGCGCGTGGCGCTGGACTACGGGTATGGCCCGTACAGTGCGGGCGTCAGCGTATCCAAAGCCTTCGCCCAGCACGATCATCCGGCCAACGACACGCCCACGCCCGGCTACTACAGCCTGGACGCCAACGCCGGTTACCGCTTCAAGGCGACCGGCGTGCAGTGGCAAGCCTACGTGCGCGGCATCAACCTGACCAACCAGGACATCCGTTACGCGACGTCGGTGCTGCGCGAGGTGGCCCCCGAAGGCGGCCGCGCCGTGCTGGTCGGCCTGCGCGGCAGCTTCTGACAGGCATTTTTGCTGCGGCCGTTACGTTTCGCCCGGGGCGCGGCGTAACGGCAGCGCTCAAATAATGCTGCATTGCACTACAAATGTAATGAAACTTTATTCCATTATAATTTGCGAGCATCCGGGGCGTGCGCGCGCCGGATGCACCCCTTTCCGCCGGCTTGCCCCCTCTGGGCAAAGCCATGCCGCCCACTCCGATTTTTGAAGTGACGTAATGACTCCGCCCACGCGAAAAGTCCGAATTGCCAATTTCAGCATTCCCGTTTTCCTGTCAGCCCCCCTCCTGGCCCTGACCCTTTCCTGGATTCCCGGCGCCGCCCAGGCGTCCATCCCCGCCGAGCAAGCCCGCCCGACGCTCAACGGCCTGCGCCTGGCGCAAGAGCCCACCGTTCCCACCCTGCGTGAACGCGTCGTGCAAGCCGGCCTGGACGCCATCGGCACCCCGTACAGCTGGGGCGGCGACGACGCCGAAGGCTTCGATTGCAGCGGCCTCGTCCTGTACGTGTTCCGCGAGATCGCCGGACTCGAACTCCCCCGCACGGCGCGCGCGCAGCGCACCGAAGGGCAATCCGTGTCCAACAAGAAAGAACTGCGTCCCGGCGACCTGGTGTTCTTCGCCACGCGCGGGCGCGGCGTGACGTCGCACGTCGGCATCTATATCGGCCAGAACAAGTTTGTCCACGCGCCGCGTCGCGGTACGAAGGTGCGTGTCGACGAAATGAAGAATCCCTACTGGACCAAGCGCTATGTTGGCGCGCGGCGCTACCTGGATTCGACGCAAGGCCAGATGCTGGCCCAGGCCTCGCGCTAAGCGCGATTGCCGCAAGTCCAGGCGGAAAAAAGGCGCCTGCCGGGCGCCTTCCTGGGAGCATCGACGAGCCTGCCGCGGGACTTTCCCGCCGCAGGCCGTTTGCGTGTTCAGCCGCGGCCCACGAAGGGCATGTTCGTCGCCATGATCGTCATGAACTGCACGTTGGCCTCCAGCGGCAGGCGCGCCATTGCGGCCACTGCCTGGGCCACATGCGCCACGTCCATGCGCGGCTCGACCTTCGTGCTGCCGTCCGCCTGCAGGATGCCGGCCGCCATGCGTTCGGTCATGTCGGTGGCGGCATTGCCGATGTCGATCTGGCCGCAGGCAATGCTGTAGGGGCGGCAATCCAGCGAAATCGACTTGGTCAGCCCCGTCACCGCATGCTTGGTCGCGGTGTAGGCGATGGAGAACGGGCGCGGCGCGTGCGATGAGATCGACCCGTTATTGATGATGCGGCCGCCCTGCGGCGTTTGCGCCTTCATGATGCGGATAGCGGCCTGCGCGCACAGGAACATGCCGGTCAGGTTGGTGTCGACGACATCGCGCCAAACGGCTACCGGCAATTCTTCAATGGGCATCGCCGGCGCGCCGCGGCCCGCATTGTTGAACAGCACGTCCAGGCGGCCATATTCGCGCTGCGCCGTGTCGAAAAGATCGCGCACGGCATGCTCGTCCGTTACGTCGGTAGGCACCACCAGCGCTCGCACGCCGTCTTCGCCCGCCGCGGTGCGGGTAGCTTCCAGCGGCTCGCGGCGCCGGCCGGCCAACACCACGCGATAGCCCTGGGCCAGGAATTCCAGCGCCACGGCGCGTCCAATTCCTGTGCCGGCGCCGGTCACCAGCGCAACGCGGGGTGGTTCGATCTCGTTCGTATGCATCGGATTCTCCTTGTTCTCAACCGCCGTGATCCTACCCCAATCATTGCCCCGATGCTGCAAGCAAAGTTAGCAGCGGCGACACACTTTCGCCCCCAGCGGCGCAAGCAAAAGAAACGCGGATGCACGGCCTCAAGCCAACGATTTCGCGTTGATCTGTCACAAGTCTTTATATAATTTGTGGAAATTAGCTTATTACCTAAAGTCCAATAACATTCCTCGGAGCAGGCATCCATGACCCCACGGTCCTTTCCGCGTGCGTTAGCGCTTGGCGCGCTGATCGCCACGGCCGCCAACGCGCAAGCCGCGCCAGACGGCAAACAGATCAGCACCCAGGGCGCCAATGGCGCACCCGCCTGTGTCACCTGTCACGGCGCCCGCGGTGAAGGCAACCCCGCCGCGGGCTTTCCGCAATTGGCCGGCATCGGCGCCAAGTACCTGGCCGAGCAGCTTGAAGCCATGGGCAACGGCTCGCGCGTCAGCCCCGTCATGGCGGCAACGGCCAAGGCGCTGGACCCGGCGCAGCAACAGGCGGTGGCGAGTTACTACGCCAGCCTTCCCTCCCCGCTGAACACCGACCGCCTGGCCGCCACCGCGATGCACCCCGTCAAGCCCGCCGATACCGGCGCCTGGCTGGCCACGCGCGGCGCCTGGGACAAGAACGTGCCCGCCTGCAATCAATGCCACGGCCCTGGCGGCATCGGCGTCGGCGACAACTTTCCGGGTCTGGCCGGTCAACCCGCCGCCTATATCGCCGGCCAATTGCGCGCCTGGCGGCAAGGCCAGCGTCCGCCCGGTCCGCTGGGCCTGATGCCTGCCGTCGCCACCCGCCTGACCGACGCCGAAATCGACGCCGTGTCGGCCTACTACGCCGGCCTGCCCAAAGCCGCCGATCTGCTTGCCGCGCAAGGCGGCGCCGCCGAGGGGACCAAGCAATGATCCGCTTCCCGCTTTTCCGCCTGGGGTCCGCCGCAGCCTGTCTGGCGCTCTCGGCCACCGCGCTTGCCGCCGATCCCCGCCCCGCCTTCACGCCGCCCTCGGCGGCATCGCTGCCCGACACCGAGTTCGGCAAGATCGTGCGCCAGGGTGAACAGATCTTCCTGCATACGCCCCAGATGGCCGGCAAGTTCGTCGGCAACGACCTGAACTGCGCCAGCTGCCATCTGGATGCCGGCCGCCGCCCCGATTCCGCGCCCATGTGGGCGGCCTATGTGCTGTATCCCGCGTATCGGGCAAAGAATGAACACGTCAATACGCTTGCCGAACGCCTGCAAGGCTGTTTCCGCTTCAGCATGAATGGCAAGGCGCCCGCCGCCGACGATCCCACGCTGACCGCGCTGCAAAGCTACATGTTCTGGCTGGCCAGCAAGGCGCCCACCGGTGTGGTGCTGGAGGGCCAGGGCTACCGCAAGCTGCCGGCGCCGGCCCAAAAGGCCGATTACGTGCGCGGCAGCGAGGTGTACGGCCAGTATTGCGCCGTCTGCCACGGCGCGGACGGCCAGGGCCAGAAGAACGGCAAGCATTGGGTGTTTCCGGCATTGTGGGGCGCCGATTCGTTCAACTGGGGCGCGGGCATGCATCAGATCGGCAACGCCGCCGGCTTCATCAAGGCCAATATGCCGCTGGGCCAGGCCGGCATGCTGAGCGACCAGGAAGCCTGGGACGTGGCGTACTTCATGAACGCGCATGAACGCCCCCAGGATCCGCGCTACGCCGGCTCCGTCGCGGCCACTCGGGCCAAGTATCACGATTCGGATGATTCGCTGTACGGCGTCGAGATCAACGGCCATTTGCTGGGCAGCGATTCGCCGGCGCCGGGCGGCAAGCTGATCCAGGCCGCCGCCAAACCCGCCGGCTGACCGGCAAGCGCGCGCCGCGCAAGTGCGTGGCGCCCATCAATCGCGCGGCCCGGCAGCGGGTTTTCCCCCTGCCGGGCCGCGCGATTTGCTAGACTTCCGGTCTTAGCATCACACGCCGGTCATATTCATGCATTCCAATCCCGGAAACGTCTTCATGGTCGTCGCGCCCAGCGGCGCGGGCAAATCCAGCCTGGTCAAGGCCTTGCTCCAGCAAGACCCTTCCATCGAACTGTCCATTTCCTGCACCACGCGCGCGCCCCGCCCTGGCGAAGAAGACGGCCGTGAATACCGCTTCGTGACGCCTGACGACTTCAAGCGCATGCGCGACGATCAGAACCTGCTGGAATGGGCGGAAGTCCACGGCAATTTCTACGGCACGCCGCGCGACCGCATCGACGCCGCCACCCGCGAAGGCCGCGACGTCCTGCTCGAGATCGATTGGCAAGGCGCCCGCCAGGTCAAGCAACGTTTCCCCGGCGCAATCGGCATTTTCGTGCTGCCGCCGTCCATCGATGAACTCGAAAGCCGGCTCAAGGCGCGGGGCCAGGATGCGCCCCAGGTGATCGCACGCCGCCTCATGGCCGCGGGCGGCGAAATCGCCCACGCGCCTGAATGCGAATATGTTATTATTAATCAAGAATTTAGCGTAGCCTTGTCGGAACTGATACAAATCGTCAGTGCCGCGCGGCTGCGCTTTTCGTCTCAGGCCGCCCGCCACGCCCAGTTGTTCTCGCAACTTGGCATTCCGGCCGAGCACTGAGCCGAACGCATTCTCCCTATCATCCATCAGCACCAGGTGTCCTAATGGCTCGCATTACCGTCGAAGACTGTCTGAATCAAATCCCCAACCGTTTCAAGCTCACGCTGGCCGCGACGTATCGCGCTCGCGAGTTGGCCCAGGGCCATGCCCCGCGCCTGGACAGCAAAGACAAGCCCACGGTCACTGCACTGCGCGAAATCGCGGGCGGCCTAACCGGCGTGGAAATGCTGCGTAAAGTTCCCACCTGATAGTCTCCGGGGGGCGGCAAGCATGGCTTTTCCCGGGCTGAAGTACGCTTCATCTGGTCTGCTTGCCGCACTACGTGCCGGCTCCCGTCTTGGGCGCCGCACGGGCAAGAAAGACAAAAAACTCTCTACGCCACCGTCCGTCGCCGCGCAAGAAGCGGCGGACGCAACCGCCTCGCCGGTTGCTTCGCTGGCACCGCTGACCGAAATCATCGGCAGCTATCTCGACAAAAAAGATGTAGAGCGCGTGCGCGAAGCCTATCGCTTCGCGGACCAGGCGCATCTGGGCCAGTTCCGCGCCAGCGGTTCGCCCTATATCTCGCATCCGATCGCCGTCACTGAAATCTGCGCAGGCTGGAAGCTCGACGTCAACGCGTTGTCGGCCGCTCTGCTGCACGACGTGATGGAAGACCAGGGCATCGCCAAGCACGAACTGGCCGAGAAATTCGGGCCGGAAGTCGCCGAACTGGTCGATGGCCTGTCCAAGCTGGACCGCCTGGACTTCGCCACCAAGGCTGAACAACAGGCCGAGAGCTTCCGCAAGATGTTGCTGGCGATGGCGCGCGACGTGCGCGTCATCCTCATCAAGCTGGCCGACCGCCTGCACAACATGCGCACGCTGGACGCGGTCAATCCCGAAAAGCGCCGGCGCATCGCGCGCGAAACGCTCGACATCTACGCGCCCATCGCGCACCGCCTGGGCCTGAACCTGCTGTTCCGCGAATTGCAGGATCTGTGTTTCGCGGCCATGTACCCGAACCGCTACCAGGTGCTGTACAAGGCCGTGCTGGCAGCGCGCGGCAACCGCCGCGAAGTCATCACGAAGATCGCCGATTCGGTCCGGGCCTCGCTGCCCGCCGCCGGCATCGAAGCGGAAGTCACCGGCCGCGAGAAAACGCTCTATGGCATCTATCGCAAGATGGTCGACCAGAAGAAGTCGTTTTCCGACGTCCTGGACATCTACGGCTTTCGCGTCATCGTCCATACCCTGCCCGAGTGCTATCTGGCGCTGGGCACCTTGCACCAGCTGTATCGCCCGGTGCCCGGCAAGTTCAAGGACTACATCGCCATTCCCAAAGTGAACGGCTACCAGTCCTTGCACACGACGCTGGTGGGTCCTTACGGCACGCCGGTGGAATTCCAGTTCCGCACGCGCGACATGCATCATGTGGCCGAGGAAGGCGTGGCGTCGCACTGGCTCTACAAGGGCGCCGACCTGACCCTGAACGACCTGCAGAAGCGCACCCACCAATGGTTGCAGTCGCTGCTGGACATCCAGAGCCAGACCGGCGATTCCGGTGAATTCCTGGAGCACGTCAAGGTCGACCTGTTCCCGGATGCGGTGTACGTGTTCACGCCCCGCGGCAAGATCATTTCCCTGCCCCGCGGCGCGACGCCGGTGGACTTCGCCTACGCGATCCACACCGACATCGGCAACCAGGCCGTGGCCGCCAAGGTCAACGGCGAATTCGTGCCGTTGCGCACCGAGTTGAACAGCGGCGACACAGTGGAAATCGTGACGTCGCCCGCATCGCGCCCCAATGCGCAATGGCTCAACTACGTGCGCACGGGCCGCGCCCGCTCCGAAATCCGCCATTACCTTCGCACGGTCAAGTACGAAGAATCGGTGGCCTTCGGCGAACGCCTGCTTGGCCAGGCGATGCAAGAGCTGCACATGCCGATGCCCGCGACCGACGACCCGGCCTGGCAGAAACTGGCGCGCAGCACCGGCGCCAGTTCGCGCGAAGAAATCCTGGCCGATATCGGATTGGGCAAGCGCCTGGCGGCCGTGGTCGCGCGCCGCTTTGCGCCGGAACACCAGCTGGTCGCCACCACCGCCGCCGCGGTTGACGAGCTGACTTCGGCGCGCAGCGCCCCCATCCTGATCCAGGGCAACGAAGGCCAGGCGGTGCAGTTGGCGCCTTGTTGCGGCCCGCTGCCCGGCGACCCGATCGTGGCAGGCATGCGGATGGGGCATGGGCTGGTGGTGCATACCGCCGACTGCCCCGTCGCCATGCGCCAGCGCCTGCGCGAGCCGGAACGCTGGATCAATGTGGGCTGGGATGCGCACACGGCCAAGCACCTGGCTACCCGCCTGGACATCGTCACCCGCAATGAACGCGGCGTGCTGGGGCGCCTGGCGGCCGAAGTCACGGCCGCCGACGCCAACATCATGCACGTCACGATGCACGACGACGCGGTGTCCACGGTGTCTTTGCATCTGACGATCCAGGTCGACAGCCGCAAGCATCTGGCCCAGGTCATCCGCGCCATCCGCCACGTGCCCCAGGTGCAGAAAATCGTCCGGGTAAAGGGATAAGCCCCTTGTCCAGGCGTAGAAAAGCCGGCGCTTGCGCCGGCTTTTTTTTCGTCCAGAGCAGTTCACGCCACGTGCTGCAGGAAATCCTTCAAGCGCTGGCTGGGCGGGTTGCTCAGCAATTCCGCCGGCGGACCGTCATGCGCGATCTTGCCGGCGTCGATGAAGATCAAGCGGCTGCCGACCTTGCGCGCGAATTCCATTTCATGCGTGACGACCACCATCGTCATGCCCTCTTCCGCCAGGTCGCGCATCACCTTCAGCACTTCATGGCGCAGCTCCGGATCCAGCGCGGACGTCGGTTCGTCGAACAACATGAGCTTGGGCTTGATGGCCAGCGCGCGGGCAATGGCCACGCGCTGCTGCTGGCCGCCGGACAACTCCGCCGGATAGTGGTGCATGCGTTCGCCCAACCCCACCTTGTCCAGCAGTTCCTCGGCCAACTTGCGCGCTTCGCCCCGGCTTTGCCCGCGCGTATGCACCGGGCCGAACATGACGTTCTCCAGCGCGGTCATCTGCGGAAACAGGTTGAACTGCTGGAACACCATGCCGGCCTCTCGGCGGATCTCGCGCACCTGGGCAGAATCGCCCTTCACGCTCAGCCCGTCGACCAGCAGGTCGCCGCCATTGATCGTTTCCAGCACGTTGATGCAGCGCAGGAACGTGGACTTGCCCGACCCCGACGGCCCGACCACCACCACGACCTCGCCCGCGTCGATGTTCAGCGAGATGCCGTTGAGCACCATGGATTCGCCGAAGTTCTTGGTGACGTTATGAAATTCAACCATGCTCATAGTATGCGCATCCTCTTTTCCACCAGGTGCAGTCCCAACGCCATCAAGCCGGTCAGGATCAGGTAGACGATCGCGACGGCCGACCAGATTTCAACGGCGCGGAAGTTGCTGGCCATGATTTCCTGGCCCTGGCGCGTCAGCTCCGCCACGCCGATCACGATGAACAGCGAGGAATCCTTCAGGCTGATGATGCACTGGTTGCCCAACGGCGGGATCATGCGGCGAAACGCCACGGGCCCGATGATATGGAACAGGATCTTGTGGAACGGCAGGCCCATTGCCTGGCCCGCTTCCTTCAGGCCCTTGTGCACCGACAGCAGCGCGCCGCGCACGATCTCGGAAATGTAGGCGCCTGAGTTGATGATGAGCGTGACGATGGCCGCCCACTCCGCATCCACGCGGATGTTGGCCAGCAGCGGCAAGGCGAAGTAGATGAACATCACCTGCACGACGATCGGCGTGCCGCGGATGACCGCCACATAGACCTGCGCGATGGCCGACAGGACCGGATGTCCGTAAGCCCGCGTCACGCCCGATAGCGCGCCCAGCAGGAAACCGCCGAACAAGCCCCAGAACGTGATCTTGATGGTCATCAGCGTACCCTCAAGCAGATTGGGTAACGCGTCTCGAATTACACCCCAGTCAAACTCCACGATATTCCCCCTATGGCGCCATCTTGCGCCGCATCATGGTGGGACCTGCCAGCCGGCGGAAACGGCACGGGGCCGTCCGCCGGGGCCCGGCGTTCCGCTCGGGAACGTCCGGAGCCCGTTGCCGGCAGGCGGCCCCGAATGCAAAGCGGCTCTGCGTCAATTACGGCTTCTTGCCGAACCACTTCTCGTAGATGGCGTCGTACTGGCCGTTGGCCTTCAGGGTGGCCAGCGCCTTGTTCACCTGCGGGACCAGTTCGCTGCCCTTGGGGAAGGCGATGCCGTAGAAGTCCCCGCTCTTGACCGAGCCGACCACCTTCACGCGGCCCTTGCCGGCCGTATTGGCGTAGTACTGGACGTTGGGCGTATCGTGCACGGCGGCGTCCACGCGGCCCGTGGCCAGCTCGAGGTAGGCGTTGTCGATGTTGGGGAACAGCTTGAGCTTGGCGTCCGGCACCTGCGCCTTCAGGAAGTCCACCGTGGCGGTGCCGGTCTTGACCGCGACGGTCTTGCCGGCCAGGGACTTGGCGTCCTTGATGTCGGTGTTCTTCTCGCCGACCAGGATGGCCAGGCCGCTTTCATAGTAGGGGTCAGAGAAGTCGATGACCTTCTTGCGGTCGTCGCGGATCGTGATGCCCGCCAGCGCGGCGTCGATGTTCTTCGTTTGCAGGCCCGGGATGATGCCGTTGAAGTCCATCGGCTGCAGCTTGTACTTCAGGTTGAGTTCCTTGGCGACCGCTGCCCAAAGATCCACGTCGAACCCCACGTAGGTATTACCCTGCTTGAATTCGAACGGCACGAAAGCGGTATCGGTGGCCACCACCAATTCCTTGCCTTGGGCCTGCGCGCCGGAGACGGCGCCGAACATGGCCACGGACAGGCCGACCAAGGCGGCGGCGACTTTACGTTTGATCATGAAACTCTCCTCTTGGGGACCGTCGGCACCCCGGGGTTGTTGTAGGGGCATGATTCCTGGGCTACGCCGGGGTCTCCGGTGCAACTTATTGGGGATCTTAACGCATCCGTCCCCACCGCAGAGAGCTTAGAAAAATTACAATCCCCATGACACCCGGAGAATCCCCATGCCCTACAAATATGTACGCATTGCCGGAAATCGGCGCCAGGTTGGTCAGGCGCTGGGCAAACTTGCCCGCCCCCTCATGTCGGCGTATTTGAATCAAAGCGGCACCTGGGAAGCCCTGCGCCCCTGGCGCGGGCACGCCTATGTCGCCGAGCTTGGGCAACAGGCCCGGACGGCGCTGCCGCAGATCTGGGAAGAGCTTGAAGGGTTGGCCGACGGGCTGCGCATGCCGGTCGAAGACGTGCTGCTGTGGAACTGCCGCGGCGACCTGCTGCACAGCACGGGCGACGGTTGCACCTCGGTCGCCCTGAGGGCGGCGGACGGCTCGCGCTGGATCGGCCACAACGAAGACGGCGACCCCTATCTATACGGGCGCTGCCACCTGGTGGACGTGGCCCTGGACGACGCGCCGGGCTATCTCAGTTTCTATTACCCCGGCTCGCTGCCGGGACATACCTTTGGGGCAAACCGGGCCGGACTGGTGCAAACGATCAACAACCTGCGCACCCGCCAACGGCATGCCGGCGTGCCGCGCATGCTGCTGGCGCGCGCGGTGCTGGATTGCGCGACGCTGGACGAAGCCACCGACCTGCTGCGCGACACGCCGCGCGCCGGCGGCTTTCACCATACGCTGGGCAGCGCATCCGATCCGCGCCTGATCAGCGCCGAGGTCACGCCCGGCGCGGTCTCCTTCCTGGAGATCGGCACCCGCTACGGCCACGCCAACCATATGGTGCACCGCGAGACCCGCGGGCAGCCGCAAGTCATCACTGAATCGTCGCGCGAACGCCAGAACCGGATCGACGGCATCGTGGACGGCTGGTCGCCCGAGACCGGCAGCGCGGACGTGCTGGCCGCGCTGCACGACACGTTGGGCGCCCTGCCCATCCTGCGCACGGACGCCAAAGACCCCGACGGCGAAAACACCCTGGCCACCGCTGTCTTCGAAATCCGGGACGAGGAAGTGGCCTTGCGGGTGTACGACCGCAAGAGCAAGGCCGATATCGCATTGGACGTGATGTCCGACCCCGATTGACCGGAGCCGGACATCGCCGGCGGCCTTACGGCGCGCCGTAACCGCCCCCGCCCGGCGTTTCCACGACGAACACATCGCCCGGATGCAACTGGGCGCTGTCTTGCGGGCCAAGCTCCTGGATGGAACCGTCGACGCGCTCGACCGTGTTGCGGCCCATGGCCCCCGGTTGCCCGCCCGCCAGGCCGAACGGCGCGAACCGCCGGTTGTTGGACAGGATCGCCGCCGTCATGGCTTCCAGGAAGCGAATGCGGCGCACGCCGCCTTCGCCGCCCGGATAGCGGCCGGCGCCGCCCGAGCCCTTGCGGATCTCGTAGGACTCCAGCCTGACGGGGAACCGGAACTCCAGCACTTCGGGATCCGTCAGGCGCGAATTGGTCATGTGCGCCTGCACCACGGACGTGCCCGCGAAGCCCTCGTCATGCGGACCCGCGGCATCGATGCGCACCGGACCTGCGCCCGTGCCGCCCGAGATGGTCTCGTAGTACTGGTGGCGGGCATTGCCGAACGTGAAGTTGTTCATCGTGCCCTGGCTGGCCGCCAGCACCCCCAGCGCGCCGTACAGCGCGTTGACGATGCACATGGACGTCTCGACGTTGCCCGCCACCACCGACGCCGGCGGATTCGGACGCAGCATCGATCCTTCCGGCACGATGATGGACAGCGGCACGAGGCAGCCGTCGTTCAGCGGAATGTCGTCGTTGACCATGGTGCGGAACACGTACAGCACGGCCGCCACGGCGATCGCTCCGGGCGCATTGAAGTTGTTGTCCAACTGCGCCGACGTGCCGGTGAAATCCACCACGGCGCTGCGCGCTTCGGTATCCACCTTGACCGCCACGCGGATGACCGCGCCGTTGTCCAGCGGATACTCGTAGCTGCCGTCCTTCAGGACCGAAATCACGCGGCGGACCGCCTCTTCGGCGTTGTCCTGCACGTGGCCCATGTAGGCGCGCACGACGTCCAGCCCGAAGTGATCGCACATGCGCAGCAGTTCCTGCACGCCCTTTTCGTTGGCGGCGATCTGCGCGTGCATGTCGGCGATGTTCTGATCCGGATTGCGCGCGGGCCAGCGGCCCGAGCCCAGGATGTCGCGGGCGGCCTGTTCGCGGAATTCCCCGTTCTTCACCAACTGGAAGTTGGTGAACAGCACGCCTTCGTCTTCCACCGTCTTGGAATCCGGCGGCATCGACCCGGGCGTCGTGCCGCCGATATCGGCGTGGTGCCCGCGTGACCCGACATAGAACAGGATTTGGCGCCCGTCATGGTCGAACACCGGGGTGATCACGGTGACGTCCGGCAAGTGCGTGCCGCCGTGGTAAGGATCGTTCACGACATAGGCGTCGCCCGGCATCATGCGCCCGGCGTTCGCATTCATGACCGTGCGCACGGATTCGCCCATCGATCCCAGGTGCACCGGCATGTGGGGCGCATTGGCGATCAGGCGCGCCTGTGCATCGAAAATGGCGCAGGAGAAATCCAGCCGTTCCTTGATATTGACCGAATAGGCCGTGTTCTGCAGCCGATAGCCCATCTGCTCGGCGATCGACATGAACAGGTTGTTGAACACCTCCAACATGACCGGGTCGGCCTGCGTGCCGACCACACGGCGTTCCTTGCGGACTTCGACGCGCCGGATCACGAAATGGTCCTGCAGGGTCAGCTCGGCCTGCCAGCCGGGTTCGACCACGGTGGTCTGGTTGGGCTCGGAGATGATGGCGGGGCCCGCCACCACGTCGCCGCCTGCCATGTCTTCGCGCACGTACAAGGGCGTGTCGCGCCAGGCGCCGGCGCTGTACATGCCGACCACGCGACGCGGGGCCAGCGCGCCTTCGCGCGTGCGCGACACCGGCGCTTCGCCGACGCGCTCGCCCCCGCCCGTGGCTTCCACCGAGATGGTTTCCACCACCAGTTCGCGGTTGGGCATCAGGAAGGAATAGCGTTGGCGATACGCCGCTTCGAAGTCGCTGCGCGCCTGCTCCAGGTCCGAGAACGCGACTTCCAGCGCAGTGTCGGTGCCGCGGTACTTCAGATGCAGCCGGCGCTGGACGCTGATGTCGCCCTCAGGCACGTGCTGACGGCGAAGTTCGCCCACGGCTTGCCCGGCCAGCTCATCCAATTCGTCTTGCAGCTGGCCCATCAGGCCCGCTTCCAGCACCTTTTCAACGGTCTTCTGACGCATGTCGGTCTGGTCGGCCAGCCCCATGCCGTAGGCCGACAGCACGCCGCCCAGCGGGTGTGCGAACACCGTGGTCATACCCAGGGCATCGGCCACCAGGCAGGCATGCTGGCCGCCCGCGCCGCCGAACACGGTCAGCGCGTATTCCGTCACGTCGTGGCCGCGCTGCACCGAAATGCGCTTGATGGCTTCGGCCATATTGCCCACGGCGATCTCGAGAAAGCCCTCGGCCAATTGCTCGGGCGACATCTCGCGGCCGGTCGCGGCGCGCACCTCGTCGGACATGGCCGTGAAGCGCGCGACGACGGCATCGCGGTCCAGCGCTTCATTGGCCTCGGGGCCGAATACTTTCGGAAAGAAGTCCGGCTGGATCTTGCCCAGCAGCACGTTGCAGTCAGTCACGGCCAGCGGGCCGCCGCGGCGATAGCAGGCGGGTCCGGGATTGGCGCCCGCGGAATCGGGGCCCACGCGCAAACGCGCGCCGTCGAAATGCAGGATCGACCCGCCGCCCGCCGCCACCGTGTGGATGCTCATCATGGGCGCGCGCATGCGCACGCCCGCCACCTGCGTTTCGAACTCGCGCTCGAACTCGCCCGCGTAATGGGACACGTCGGTCGAGGTGCCGCCCATGTCGAAGCCGATCACCTTCGGGAAGCCGGCGATTTCGCTGGTGCGCACCATGCCGACGATCCCGCCGGCCGGGCCGGACAGGATCGCGTCCTTGCCGCGGAAGCGGTGCGCGTCGGTCAGGCCGCCGCTGGATTGCATGAACATGAGGCGGATGCCCGGCAGTTCGCCGGCAACCTGGTCCACGTAGCGTTTCAGGATGGGAGACAGGTAAGCGTCCACCACCGTGGTGTCGCCGCGCGAGACGAACTTGATCAGCGGGCTGACCTCATGCGAAGCCGAAACCTGCGTGAACCCGATTTCGCGGGCGATGCGGGCGGCGCGCTGTTCGTGCGCGGTCGCGTGCCAGGCGTGCATGAACACGATCGCGACCGCGCGGATGCCGCTGTCATAGGCCGCTTGCATGTGTTGGCGCAGGCCGGCCTCGTCCAGGTCGCGGATGACCTCGCCGTCGGCCGCCACGCGTTCGTCGGCTTCAACGACGGACTCGTACAGCATTTCCGGCAGCATGACGTTGCGGTCGAACAGCCGCGGCCGGTTCTGGTATGCGATGCGCAGGCCGTCGCGAAAGCCCCGGGTCGTGACCAGCAACGTGCGTTCGCCCTTGCGTTCCAGCAAGGCGTTGGTCGCGACAGTGGTACCCATCTTCACGCATTCGACCTGCTCGACCGGCACGGGCTGCCCGGGCGCCACGCCCAGCAGCTTGCGGATGCCGGCGACGGCGGCGTCGCGGTACTGCTCGGGGTTCTCCGACAGCATCTTCGCGGTGGTGGTGGTGCCATCGGGGCGGCGGGCCACGATGTCGGTAAAGGTGCCCCCACGATCAATCCAGAATTGCCACTTCTTCATACATGTCCTTGAAAACGAACGGCCGCGGCGCGCATCGCCGCGGTCGGATTGCAGGAGACGGGGCCGAGCCCGAACGGGTATCAGAGAGAGGTTGCCGCGCGGGCCGCCTGGTCGTACAGGCCGGACAGCGCGCGCAAGGTGTGGGCCAATTGCCGGCTGAATTCCAGCCCGCCTCCGCCCGGCCCGTCCAGGCCGGCGGTGAGGCATTGTTCGCGGATCTCGCCGTAGCGCTTGAGGATGGCCGCGCCCTGGGGCGTGACGCTGTAGAAGACTTCCTTGCTGCTGCGCTCGCCTCGGACCACGCCCAGGCGATCTAGCTTCTTCAACGCGTAGCTGACGATGTGCGTGTCTTCGACGTTGAGCGTGAAGCAGATGTCGGCCAGCTTCTTGGGACGCTGCCGGTGGTAGACGTGATGGAAGACCATGACGTCGGTCGGCGTCAGCTCGGGCAGGCCGGCCGCTGCCATGCAGCGCACCGTCCAGCGGTCGAAGGCATGGCTGGCGATCATCAGGCCGAATTCGACTTCGGACAGGTCAGGCGCGCTGCCGCCGGCCAAATGGGCCGACGACGCGATCAGGGAAGAGCTCATGGAAGGCCCAAGCCAAATTAACTTGAGCGAAATACTAATAATTTATGGATAGTTCATCCATAAAAAATCACCATCAGGCTGCAGGAAACCCCCGTTTCGAGGGAAATCCCCTAGCGCCTGCCAACTGGATTCCGGAAATCAGGGCGCGGACCAGCCCATGGGCAGGTTGGCCCGGATCAACCAGCCCGCGATCGAAATGCGGGGCGCAATGTCGGGCATGGGGTCGCCCGGACCGAACCAGCGGGCGTCCGCGATCTCGTCTTCCTGCACCCGGATGTCGCCCGACACGTAGTCGGCCGTGAAGGCGACCATCAGCGAATGCGGGAACGGCCAGGGCTGGCTGCCGAAGTACTGCAGGTTGCCGACCTTCAGGCCGACTTCTTCGAAGACTTCGCGGTGCACGGTCTGTTCGATGCTTTCGCCCGGCTCGACGAAACCCGCCAGCGCCGTGTAGCGCGACGTAGCGGTGGTGGTGTGGCGGGCCAGCAGAATGCTGTCGCCCTTGCGGATCAGCACCATCATGGCGGGCGAAATACGCGGATAGGCCGAAAAGCCACAGGACGGGCAACGCAGGCAGAACTCGTGCGCGACGCGTTGGGCCGGCGTGCCGCAGACGCCGCAAAACCGGTGCGTGCGCGCCCACTCGGCGATTTGATAGGCCCGGCCCGCCAGCGCCATGCGCTCGTCGTCCAGCACGCCGAACAAGGAACGCAACTTCTTGAAGGCGTAGCCTTCGGGCGCTTCCAGGCCGGGATCGACATGGACGGTGCGGTACGGCGAATCGGGCGCGATCCACACCGGCTGCAGCGCCGTGGGCGGCACGCCGATCCGTTCGCATAACGCCGTGTCCGGCAACACGCTGGACGTCTCTTCGACCAGCAATTCATCACGGCGAAAAACGAAATTCACACAGGCCTCGGCACACGTTTTCAATAGCGCCATCTTAGAAGAAAAACGTGCCGCGAACGCGTCGCCCGATGCGCTTTCGCAACGATTGAAACTTCAACCATCCCCAACGGCCGTGCCTAGGATTAACCCGTAAAGCTACGTTTTTTCCGCGCGTTGTGACGGGGCGGCAACATAGAATGGCACGGCTTTTCAGCAGCGAGTCACGTTCGCCCGCTCTCTTTTTCGCAATGCCTATCGGGCACAACCCGTCTTCACCATTCGCAAAGAAGGACCACCCCATGTACAAGAAAATCTCGCTGCTGGCTGGCAGCATCATCCTGGCGTTCAGCGCGGGCGCCCAGGCGCAAACCAAGTGGGACCTGCCCAGCGCCTACCCGGCGAGCAACTTCCACGTTGAAAACCTGACGACCTTCATCAAGGACGTCGACACGCTGTCGCAAGGCAAGCTGAAGATCCAGTTGCACAACAACGCATCGTTGTACAAGGCCCCCGAGATCAAGCGCGCGGTGCAAGGCAACCAGGCGCAGATCGGTGAAATCCTGCTGACCAACTTCGCCAATGAAGACCCGATCTACGAACTGGACGGCCTGCCCTTCCTGGCCACCGGCTACGACGCCTCGTTCAAGCTGTACCAGGCGCAGAAGCCCTTCCTGGAGAAGAAGCTGGCCTCCCAGGGCATGACCCTGCTGTATGCCGTGGCATGGCCGCCCCAGGGCATCTTCGCCAACCGCGACATCAAGCAGATCAATGACATGAAGGGCCTGAAGTGGCGCGCGTACAGCCCGGTGACGGCCAAGATCGCCGAACTGGTGGGCGCCCAACCGGTCACCGTGCAGCAGGCTGAGCTTGCACAGGCGCTGGCCACCGGCGTGATCGATTCCTACATGTCGTCGGCATCCACCGGCTACGACACCAAGACGTACGAATACATCAAGAAATTCTACGACACCCAGGCCTGGTTGCCCAAGAACGCCATCATCGTGAACAAGAAGGCGTTCGAGGCGCTGGATCCGGCTACGCAAGACGCCTTGAAGAAAGCTGGCGCGCAGGCCGAGGAACGCGGCTGGAAGTTGTCGCAGGAAAAGAACAAGTGGTACCAGGAAGAATTGGCCAAGAACGGCATGGAGACCATCAAGCCTACCGTAGAGCTGAAGGAAGGCCTGTCGGTGATCGGCAAACGCATGCTGGATGACTGGCTGAAGAAGGCGGGCGCTGACGGCCAAGCCATGATCGACGCCTACAGGAAGCAGTGATACCGTTATGCGCCGCTTTCTAGATGGTCTTTACGGCGCGGCCGGCCTGTTGGCCGGCTTGTGCACGATCGGCGTGCTGGTGTCGGTACTGGCGGCGATCATCGCCCGCCAGCT